>CANGUS010000250.1 GCA_947457085.1 Bacteroidota bacterium | reverse complement strand
TTCACATGCACCAAAATTTGGTGTGGATAGATCGAATTTTTTTCGATGCTTTCTATGCATAATTTTAAGTATGAAAAGTTTTTCCAAGTAGGTATAAGTATGCTGAATCTCATATTAATCAATATTCATTGCTGTTTTATAAACAAATGTCTCTCAAAGTAAATATACTGCCATTCACCACATTAAAATCAACTTCAGCATCTATTCCATTGCATCTACCCCTGCAATTGTGTTGCCAAATTAGCCAATCTCTTTTGGTTCGAGGTTCAGTTGATTTTTCATAATGCGCAGCCCAAAAAGGATAAACATTAAAATCTTCTCCTAAATATTGATCATAAAAACTGACACTGGCATAAATAATGGGTTTTTTTTCAAATTTTTTTTCTAACTCATCCAAACATTCTTGTAGGCTTTTTTTGATATTATTTTTACTTGTACCATTCACTTCTTCAATATCTACAACGGGTGGTAAATCTCCACTTTGCAAATCTACTGTTGATATAAAATGACTGGCTTGGGCTTTTCCACTTTTATTGGGATGAAAATATAAATATGCCCCTCTTATAAGTGTATAATCACTGATGTTATTCCAATTCGTTTTAAAATATCTATCGGTTAAATGGGTTCCTTCTGTTGCTTTCATGATAGCAAAAGAAATTTTCTGGCCTTTATCTGTCATTTTACTAACAAGCTCCCAATCTACTTCTTTTTGATATCTGGATACATCGATGCCATGGGTATTATATCCTGCAGGTATTGTAATTCCAAAATTGGGATACACGATTGGCCTTTTAGATAAATAATATTTATTAAATACGTAAAGTCCTACTAGCAACACTAATATTAATATATACACTAATTTACCTTCCTTTTTTTTCTTCATGAATAATAAAAGGCAATGCTAATGAACTTTTTTGATTTAAATTCAAATATATTTGACAAAATAACGTTAAAAGATATTCTCTCAAAAATCTCAATGAAAAAATTACTCGTTTTTTTATTCATGCTCATCACCCATCTATCTTTCGCTCAAGTAAATGGAGGGGAACAAATTTTTCAATTTTTGCGACTTTCACAAAATCCGCACACCACAGCATTGGGAGGTATTTCTATCATTAATCCTTCAAATGACGTAATGATGAGTACTGGGAATCCTGCATTATTAAGACCCTCATTTCATACACAATTGGGTTTCAATCATAGCTTTTATTATGCCAAAACAAAAATTAGCAATGTTTATTACGCTCACTATCATCCAAAAACAAAAACAACTTTTGGAGTGGGTTTGCAATATTTAAATTATGGTAATTTTCAACTGACTGATCCTATTGGAAATATCACCAATACTAGTCAAGCAACCGATTATGCGCTTTCGTTTTCTGCTTCTAAACAATATTTAGAACGATGGCGTTATGGGGCTACCATCAAATTAGCAAACTCTCATTTAATTGATAAAAAAGCAACTGCTTTGTTAGCCGATTTAGGAGTTGCATATGCGGATACTACTAATAAAATATATATTGGTGCCGTAGTAAAAAATGCAGGTGCAACCATTCGAAATTATGAAAAAGGCTTTACTCAACCATTGCCTCTAGACTTGCAAATTGGCTTTATGAAAAAATTTAAAAAAGCACCCTTTTCTATTTCCATTTTAGCCCATCATTTAACGAAGTGGGATATTCGTTATGACAATCCTGCTGATAAAATAAACAACCAATTATTATTTAGTGATAGCTCAACAAATACTAAAACCAAAACTTATTTTGCAGATAAATTATTTCGACATTTCATATTTGCCTTGGATATCAATTTAGGCAAACGACTAGAAATAAGTGCAGGTTATAACCACTTGCGACGATCTGAATTATCCATTGCTGATAAAAAAGGAATGTCTGGTTTTTCAATGGGAGTGGGTATGTATTTAAATAAATTTACAGTGCATTATGCTCAATCCTATTATCATTTAGCTGGCTCTTATCACGAGTTAGGCTTAAGTATTCGAATGAATCAATTATTTGGTCTAGGCAATAATGGGTCAAAAATCAACTGGAGTGAAAAGTATAGCAATAGTTTTTAAAATGGCATAACTTTAGGTATTAAAAGACCTAAATTATTATGAATAAAAACACAAATAGCTTACTAAAAGCAGAATCTGAGCAGCTCAAAAAATTACAAGATATTGTTGCAAAATCAATTGAGGATGAAAATTTAATTGTCAATAATTTATTAAATCCTCCCAAAGAAATTTTAACCAAAGGTCAAAAAATATCAGATAAAGTGGCTCATTTTGGTGGTAGTTGGGCTTTTATTATTTCCTTCTTTTGTGTGTTAATTTGTTGGATACTTTTTAATACCCTAACCCCTGTTAAAAATAATTTTGATCCATATCCTTTTATTCTCATGAATTTAATTCTCTCTTGTATTGCTGCTTTGCAAGCGCCCATCATTATGATGAGTCAAAATAGGCAAGAAGAAAAAGATAGACAACGGAGTGAGAATGATTATTTAATTAATTTAAAAGCTGAATTAGAAATCCGTTCACTACATCAAAAAATAGACCTATTGTTAGAAGATCAAATTAAAATATTATTTGATAGTCAAGCGAAACAAATAGAAATACTACATTCGATTGTAAAAAAAATTGATTGTAAAAAATAAAATACTTCCCTACAAAAGGCTTCGTTTATAGAGTTGAACTGTATTCTCTAAACCTAAATGAATGCTATCACAAATTAAAGCATGCCCAATGGAAACTTCTAATAAGTTAGGAATGTGCTTTGAAAAATAGGGTAAGTTTTCTAAATCTAAATCATGCCCAGCATTAATCCCGATATTTAATTCATTGGCTTTTTGAGCAGCCAATACAAAATCTTTGATGGCGAGTTCTTTATTGACGTGAAAATTTTTTGCATAAAATTCAGTATACAATTCTATCCGATCAGTTCCCGTATCTTTTGCATGTAAAATCATTTCCTGACTTGGATCTACAAAAATTGAAACCCGAATATTAGCTTGTTTAAAAACACT
>CANGUS010000249.1 GCA_947457085.1 Bacteroidota bacterium | reverse complement strand
TATATGCAAAACAATGATGTACTGCTTTGGGATGAAGTTCTTTTATTATTTTCAATTGCTGTTTCCCTTCTTCTATTGAAGTTATTGAGAATGCGTAACCGATAAATCGACTTCCCCTGTCCTTAAACTCTGCTTCCGACTTCTTTGAAAGTGTTTGATATGTAGTAACTTGATTAATGATATTTAAATTTATGAATCTCCTAAAAAAATAAAAACGATAGCTAATAATGTCAATCCTAATCCGATATAATTAAGCCTAGTTAGCTTCTCTTTAAATATAAAAATGCCGAAAATACTCACTAAAAATAGAACCCCAATATTGTTGATTGGGATCGTTGCAGAACTATTCAACGATTTATTTTGCAAAGCTTTGATTAAGTAATAAATAGAAAAGTAGTTTGGAACTCCTAAAATTATGCCGGCTAATACATTCTTAAATTCAAATTTTTTTCGTTGAGTGATGTATAAAAAAAATAAAATAACAGTGCCTATGCTAGCGGCAACCATAAAACCGGTGATTATATAAGATTTAGAAATTACTTCGGTTGTTAAATATTTATTTTGTACATATTTAGTAAGCGAATCAATCACTCCACTGCTAATAAATAAGATGATAGGCAATGAAAACTCCCATAATGGAATTTTCTTTTTTTCTCCATTCGTGTTTTTAGACATTGTAAAAATTACAGCGATTAAAGCCAATAAAATACCTATCATTTTTAGCAAACTAATATTTTCATGATATAAAAAATAAGAAACAATCACTGGTATTGCTAATGATAATTTATTGGCTGTTTGCGTAATTGTTGCACCCACCAAAACTGAAGAAATACCTATTAAATTAAATACACTAATAAATAAAACACCCATAACGATGGCCATTTTAAACCAATTTGATTGAAGTGCATTCGTGTGAATAGGAAAATCTCCTAAAACCAAACTTCCAGTGATTACACAAACCCAATAATTAAATACAATGGCTTGAAAAATATCTATTTTATATTTATTAAAATAAACAAAAATAATTCCCAAAAAGGTGCTTAATAAAATAGAGAGTAATAAATAAATCAAAATTATTTTTTTAAATTTTTATAAATTTGAATAGAATCATGGTCAATCATAGATGTTTGTTGTAATCGAGCGTTTTTAATTCTAGGAGCAGCAACACCTTCGTTTAATTCAATTGGAGAACAAATCATTCTAATTTCATTCCATAAACTTAAATCTATCATTTGTTGTAGAAGCTTAGCACCTCCCTCAATTATTACAGACGAAATATTTTGTTCGTATAAATTATCTAATATTTTTGACAAGTAATTTTCAGCATCAATTTTTATAAAATGATTTAAATGCTCAATTTCATTCTTTTTATAATTATAAATTAAAGTTGATTGAGTTTGGTCAAATAAATTCAATTGATTAGGTAAAGAAAGATTCTTATCTAATACTACCCGGATAGGATTTTTCCCTACAACATGTCGCACATTTAATTGGGGATTATCGACAAGGGCAGTGTTAAAACCAACCCAAATGGCATCCTCTTCATACCTCCATTGATGAACCAACGTATTGGTTAATTCTGATGAAATTTGTATTTTTTCATTAACTTTAGAGATAAATCCATCTTTAGATTGCGCCCATTTAAGAATTATATAAGGTTGTTTGTTTTCTTGAGAATAAAAGAATCGTTTGTTTAACTCTATGGCTTCGTGTTTCATAACCCCTTCAATTACTTCTACCCCATTTTCTTTCAATAGTAGTATCCCTTTTCCATTCACTTTTGATGAAAAGTCGGTTGTAGCAATCACGACTTTTTTAATTTTATTTTCAAGAATTAAATTGGCACATGGAGGTGTTTTACCATAATGTGAACAAGGCTCTAATGAAACATATAAAGTAGAAAAAGGTATTAATTCTTTATCAACGACAGAATGTAAACAATTTACTTCTGCATGCGCTGCACCAAATTGTTGATGATAGCCTTCACCTATTATTTTATTGTCATGCACCAATATAGCACCCACCATGGGGTTAGGTGAAACATTACCCATTCCTTTTTGAGCAAGTTCAAGGCAACGTTGCATATATTGTATGTGCGAGCTATCAATCAAAATAATTTACAATTTTATTTTATCCATCAATTGATAATCTGTTAAATCATATTGAACAGGTACAATACTTGCATAATTATTTGCCAATGCGTATACATCTGTATCTTTAGATTTATCTAAATTTTTAAATTCACCTGTCAACCAATAATATTTTTTCCCGTGAGGATCTATCCTTTCTAAAAATTTTTCTTGATATTTTGCATGCGCCTGACGACATACTTTTAAACCTTTATATTTTTTAGGATCGATTTTAGGAATATTTACATTATATAAACCATTTGGAGGAATAATACCATGTATCATATGATGAATAGCCTCATTAGCAACTTGTTGAGCTAATGAAAAATCAGCATCAAAACTATAATCCATATAAGAAAACCCAATGGCAGGAATATTTTCAATATGTGCTTCCATCGCAGCAGACATAGTTCCAGAATAAATAACGTTGATAGATGCATTCGATCCATGATTAATTCCACTAAAGCAATAATCTGGCTTTTTATGCAAAATTACATCAACTGCTAGTTTCACACAATCAACAGGCGTACCAGAGCATTGATAGGCTTCTACATCAGGCCCAAATAAATTTACTGAATTTATTCGTAAAGGATCTCCTATTGTGATCGCATGTCCCATACCAGATTGAGGCGTATCAGGCGCCACCACAACTACTTTACCATATTGTTTTGCTACTTCAACCAATGCAGCAATACCAGGTGCTGTAACACCATCATCATTAGTAATTAATATAGTAGGTTTTTCAATTTTTGGATTTTTTTGTTTTGCTTTAGCCACAATAAAATAATTTGTCGCAAATATAGCTTTTTTGTTATTGGGATTTATTTTTTTAAGGATTAAGTCAATATCTATATATTGTCAAACAGAATATCTATAAATCAGCGGTTTTTATTTTACGAC
>CANGUS010000248.1 GCA_947457085.1 Bacteroidota bacterium | reverse complement strand
TATGATGCTAGAAAATACTCAAGCATTTACAAGAACATTATTTTTGCCCATCGATTAGTTGGCGCACACAGTATAGGCAGTGCAAAAGTAATTTATAAATTAGGTGGTATTGACAATGATTTAAATCCTAAACAAGAAGCAAATACAGTAGTTGACTTTTCTGAAAACTATGCATTTCAAGCTAAATCTACCAACTTAAGAGGTTACCGAGATGGTTTTTTGAATGGCAGTAGTTATTTAATTTTAAATGAAGAATTTAGACTCCCCATCTACAATACATTTTTTAAGAAAAACATCAAGTCGGGTTTTATTAGAAATTTACAATGCGTATTATTTGCAGATTTTGGAACTGCATGGAAAGGCTTTTACCCAACAACAGAAAACGTAGTTAGCCAATCAATTTTTGGAAGTCCGGACAAAGGGGTGCTCGTTTACATTGACAATACTTTTGCGTTTGGTTATGGAACAGGAATTAGATCAAAAATTCTCGGTTACTTTATCCGAACCGACTTTGCTTGGAGGGTTAATGGAGGCAAAAGACCGATGTTGCATTTTTCACTCGCTACTGATTTCTAACACCAATGAAAAAAAACCTACTACTTATATTATTGTTACTTCCTGTAATTGTGTTTTCACAAATAACAGATAGTAATTACATTAAATTTGATTCTATCATTGCTAAAATCGATACGATTAAAAATATTCCCCAAAACAGTAATATTCCATCTACTCAAAAAAAAATAGTTATTGAAGGCGTCATAAAAGATTTCACAACAGCGGAACCCCTTTCATTTGCAACTATCTCTTTTTCGCATTCGAGTAAAGGAACAAGGGCCAACATAGATGGAAAATTTACATTTATTTCGAACGAAGGTAATTTGGACACCATGATTATTTCAAGTATCGGCTATGGTAAAAAATATATATTACTAGACACTTCCAAAGAAAAATCTTTTTATCAAATTGAAATGGAAAGAGCTTCTATTCAAATGAAAAATTTTGTTTTTAAATATGATAGAAATCCAGGATTAACCTTAATAAAAAAAGTTATAAAAAATAAATACTTACATAATTATGATAAAGCAACTAATTATAGTTACGAAGTGTATAATAAGCTAGAAATAGATATCAATAAAATACCTAAAAAGTCATTTAAAGAAAATGGGATATTGAAAAACTTCAATTTCATTCAAAATTTCATAGACTCTTCAAGTGAAGAAAAACCTTTTTTACCTTTATTTTTAACAGAAACAATTTCAGATTACTATTATCAAAAAAAACCAAAAAAGACGAAAGAGTTTATTAAAGGTTCTCGAATTTCTGGTTATAAAAACGAAAGTGTTTCTAAGATGTTGGGTTCAATGTATCAAAACATCAACGTGTATGAAAATGCCATTTCTATATTTAATATTGACTTTATCAGTCCTATTGCGAACGATGCTCCATTATTTTACAAATATGAAATTGTAGACACCCAAATTATAAATAATAAAACCTGTTTTCATGTAGCATTTTCTCCAAAAAGAAGTGGTGAACATACATTTAATGGAGATTGTTGGATTCATGATACAGATTATGCGATTCAAAAAATCAATATGATTGTAACTAAGGAGCAAAATATTAATTGGGTGAATAAAGTTACCATGTTACAAGAGTTTACCAACTTTGAAGACACGCTTTGGTTTCTCACTAAGGATAAATATTTTGTAGATTTTTTACCTCCACAAGGCGACAAATTTGCTGGTTTTTTAGGAAGGAAAACCACTACTTATAAAAATATAAAAGTAAATAATAGCAGCATTGAGGATGTGGTGAATGATAAAGAAAATAAAAATGATACCAAAATAGATAAAGATGCTTTAAACAGAAATGAGAACTATTGGAATGAAGTTCGACATGACTCATTATCTAAAAATGAAAAAGCCATTTATAAAATGATAGATACAATTCAAAATTTACCTATCTATAAAAAATATTATAATGCTGCATACCTTTTATCTACCGGTATTAAAGAAGTTGGGCCTTTAGAGTTGGGTTCTTTTTATAATTCATATAGTAATAATATTATAGAAGGGTCCAGATTTAGATTTACCATTGGCACTACACCAAAACTATTTAAAAATATTTATTTAAATGGCTACCTTGCTTACGGCACGAAAGATGAACGTTTTAAATATCGTGGAAGTGCATTGTGGATTTTGAAACGAAAACCCAGAATGTATGTATTTGCAGAAATAAAACATGATTTAGAAAACAATACCAATCAGTACGACGAAACCAGATCGATCGACAATATTTTTTCTTCTATTGGAAGAAAGAAAAATATTCCATGGAAATTAGCCTTTGTAGACAAACAGCGGATCGAATTTTTTAACAGTTATTATAGTGGGTTTAGTCATTTATTGTCATTTGAAAGAAAAAAATTTACCCCTTATTCTCCCCTACCATCTTCAAATATATTATTTGAAAGCAATGAAGTTACTGGCAACTCGATTCAAACATCTGAAATTGGCTTAGAGCTGAGATTTGCTTACAAAGAAGAGTTTGTAGAAGGCAATTATTACAGGACCAGTTTAGGTACAAAATATCCACTTTTAAAGTTATATGGAGGAATAGGAATAAAAAATATGTTAGGTGGTCAATTTAATTATCAAAAAATACGATTATCAATATCCGACAACCAATCACTAAAACATTTTGGTTCCATTTATTACAATCTATTTGCTGGTCGAATTATGGGAAATGTGCCCTATTCTATTTTAGAAGTACATCCAGGAAATGAATTTTATTACTATAATAATCGTGCATTCAATATGATGTATCGATATGAATACATCAGCGATAAATATGCAGGAATTATTTTAGAACACAACATGGGTAGCTTATTTTTCAAATACATTCCTTATGTTGATAAAATGAAAATTAGATGCTTTTGGAATGCAAAAACAGTGTATGGAGGTTTGAGTAAATCCAATCAGTTATTGAATTTAAACAATGGATATGATTTTCAAACGCTTTCTAAAAGTCCTT
>CANGUS010000247.1 GCA_947457085.1 Bacteroidota bacterium | reverse complement strand
TTTAATTTTCCTTTAGAGTTTAAAATTAAACAAGGAGATAAAAATCAAACATTTGTATTTCAAATTGAAAAGAAAAAAGAAGTATTTTTTGTAGAAAAATTAGATAAAGAATCTCAATCATATCCTAATATAATAGTGGATCCTAATGCTGTTTTTGTAGGAGAAATAAAAGATAATAAATCGATCTTCTATCAGATTGTTACCTACAATGAAGCAGATAATTATATTGAAAAAATAAGAGCTTTGAAAGAATTAAGTTTGGTTCAACAACAAAATGATACAGCTAGATTTACATTATTATCAGCTATTAATGATGTTAATGAAGATATTCGATTAAAAGCATTAGAGTGGGTAGATTGGAAATATGCACAAAATTATATCAAGGCTAAAGAGTTCTTAATAAATTTAGCAGAAAAGGACAATTCTTCAAGAGTAAGAGCTGAAGCATTGGAAATATTAGCTGATAAAAGAGAACCTTTTTTGTTGAATTTTTATTTAAAATTAACTCAAGATAGTTCGTATACTGTTTCTGCCAATGCATTAGATGCCGTTGTAAAATTAATACCTGAGGAGGGTTTGAGAGTTGCTAAAGTATTAGAGAAAGATGCAAAAGGGGATTTGTTTCTACAAATTTCATCGTTATATGGAGAAAAAGGGGATACCTCTCATGTTGTATTTTTTACTCAAAATATGATGCATGTATTTGATAGAACTCGAGCTGCACTTTTGGACAATTTTACACAATTAATTATTAAATTAAATACCATTGAATATTTTGCTCAAGCTACTGATTTATTAACAAACAGGGCTATTGATGATGAAAATGGATATATTCGTTATGCAGCGTTGATTAACTTAAATGAATTAAATAATCATTATTCAACTCAATTAAAACAAACTATTTCAGATGAAATGAAAATTTATTTTTCTAATCAGCATAATACCATACAAGAAAAAATAAAATCGCTTATTCGCCAAGAACAAGATGAGTATGTGCTAGGATTATTGAAATTAAAAGGTTTATACAATGGAGTGAAAGAATAACTTTATGTAGACATTCATAATGTTTCATAATCTCTCTTCTACAAAAAATATTTTTGTATTTTTAGATTGAGTTAGTATTAATTTGAAGAGGATTTGCTTAAATAATTTTTAACGTAATCGATAGCACCTTCTTCTATGTTTTTAAACGTTTCTGTATATCCAGACTTGATTAATTTTTGCATATTAGCTTCTGTAAAATATTGATATTTTTCTCTGATGTCTTCGGGTGTATCAATGAAATCAATTTTAGGCTCCAATTCTAATGCTTTGAAAACAGCATTTCCAAGCTCTAAAAAAGTTTCTGCTTTACCACTTCCTAAATTATATATTCCACTGTCTGGTTTTTCTTTCATCAACCAAAATATTACATTCACTAAATCAAAAACATAAATAAAATCACGCATTTGTTCGCCATCTTGGTAGTTTGGATTATGAGAACGAAATAGTTTTAAACTGCCTGTTTTTTTAATTTGATGATAGGCATGATACACCACAGAAGCCATTCTTCCTTTGTGATTTTCATTGGGGCCATAAACATTAAAAAACTTCAATCCATACCAATTAGGGGGAGTAGTGGTTTCTTTAATAGCAAATTTATCAAATTCATTTTTAGAAACTCCATAAGGATTTAAAGGAACTAATTTTTCAATTACTTCATGGTTGTCATCATAGCCAAATTCTCCATTGCCATAGGTTGCAGCCGATGATGCATATATAATGGGTACATTTTTTTTTGTACAATATTCCCACATGATTTTAGAATAATTTAAATTCAAATGTTCGTGTATGCTGTAATCCATTTCAGTAGTATCTGTCCTAGCACCTAAATGAATGACAAAATCAATTTGAATATTTCTTTTAAAAAAGGATTGAATATGCTCTCTATCTATGAGTTCAATATATTGCAGCGAAATAAAATTTTCTTTTTTATCTTCTCTAGAAAAATCATCCACTAAATACAATTGCTTAAATCCTTTTTGGTTTAACAATTTTGCCATTTGGCTGGCAATAAAACCTGCAGCACCTGTAATTAAAATTGTATCGTTTTGACTCATTTAATAGAAATTAGAAGATTACAAATTTAAAGCATCTTCATTGAATATAAATTTGAATTTTACATTTTTACAAGTAGATTTACGTCTACATTATATAATTATTAAGTTATGGGTATAAAAAATAAACTTACCTTGATGAGTTTTCTCCAATTTTTTGTTTGGGGAGCTTGGTTAATCACCATTGGGAATTATTGGTTTGGAACAAAAAACTGGAGTGGGGCAGAATTTGGGGCAATTTTTTCTACTCTAGGTCTTTCTTCTATTATTATGCCTGCACTCACTGGTATTATTGCTGACAAATGGATGAATGCAGAAAGATTATACGGGATTTTACATATACTGGGGGGCATAGCCATTGCTTATATTCCAATGGTTGATAATCCGAACACTTTCTTTTGGGTTATTTTTGTTGCAATGTTGTGTTACATGCCAACCATTTCTCTTTCAAATTCTATCGCATATAACATTTTAAAAAGTAATCAGTTTGATGTGGTCAAAGTATTCCCACCTATCAGAGTTTGGGGAACCATTGGTTTCATTGCTGCTATGTGGTTAACTAATTTAACTGGCAATAAAGCATCAGCTAATATGTTTTATATTTCTGCCATTGCAGCAATTATTTTAGGAATATACTCATTTACTTTACCACAATGCAAACCTCAGAATTTAATTGATAGCAATTCTACATGGATTAAAAAATTAGGGCTAGAAGCTTTTGGCTTATTTGGAACCTATAAAATGGCTTTATTCTTTTTATTTTCATTACTACTAGGAGCTGCACTTCAATTAACCAATATGTATGGAGACGTTTATCTATCAGAATTTGCCAATATGCCTCAATATGCAACATCTTTTGTGGTAAAATACTCAACCATAATTATGTCTATTTCTCAAATATCAGAAACCTTATTTATTTTGGCAATACCTTTCTTCTA
>CANGUS010000246.1 GCA_947457085.1 Bacteroidota bacterium | reverse complement strand
TGTATTCAAATCAGGTGATACTTGGACTCCATTAGTAGATTCAATTGGTTCAGGTACAAATGTTATCTACAACAGATTCAGATTTGTATCATTTGAAGAAGCTAGTGGAACTTTCCGTGAGTACACTAAAGGAGATTATAATATGTCAAGTATTATGCAAAATGACACTACAGGTTGGGGAGATTTATTTATTCCTTCATTCTATTTCACAGGAGCTGATTTTGGATATGAACACCATTGGTTACAATGGAAGTTAACTTGTCCAACTTGTGCTGCAACAGTAGGAATCAATGAAAATGAAATTTCTTTTGGTAAAGTGAGTGTTTTCCCTAATCCTGCAACAGAAACAGCAAACTTTTCTATTTATTTAGAAAATACTGCTAAAGAAGTTACAATTGAAATTTCAAATGCTTTAGGTCAAGTTGTAAAAACTAGCAAAGTAGGATCTATTGCTGCAAATACAACTTCAAATACTACAATTTCAGTAGCTGATTTATCTTCAGGTATGTATATTTATACAATCAATGCAGATGGTCAAAAAACATCAAACAAATTAATGGTTAAATAATCATTTTTTATAGATTTTCAAAAAGCTCCTCAAATGAGGAGCTTTTTTTATGGAAAAAGATTTTTTTGATATACCTTACCAACCTAAATAAAATAACACGCGTCTTATTATTTGAATAGAATAAGATACAAAATTGAGTTGCGCTTTGAGCTACATTGGACCCCATGTTGATGAAGAAACACTTGAACTGATAAATGGTTGCAAGGAGGGGAATCGTTTATCTCAAGAAAAACTATACAAGCAATATTACCCAAAAATGATGAGCATGGTAAAACGATATACCAACATATATCAATACCATTTAGCAGAAGAAATTTTAAACAACGGTTTTTTAAAAGTGTTTCAAAAATTAGATACATTTAAATTCCAAGGATCGTTCGAAGGATGGGTTAGAAGAGTCATTTATCATTCTATTTTTGATTACATAAGACAAAATAATAAATACGATGAGAAAATTGTTTTTGTAGAAAAAGATGAAGTCATTACCCATGATTTAACTTCAAAATTAAATTACAATGAATTGATGAAATTAATTCAGGAACTCCCTGAACAAACAAGAACAGTTTTTAATATGTATGTTATCGAAGGGTTTAGCCACAAAGAGATTGGAGATCACTTAAACATTAATGAAGGAACTAGCAAATGGCATTTATTTGAAGCAAGAAAACAACTCAAAACAAAAATTGAAAGACAATATTCTTAATAAGAAATTTTAATACCATGGAAAAAAACATTCCAATAGATCAATTATTTAAAAACAATCTTTCCGATGGACAAGAGCAACTAAACTTAGGTGCTTGGGCCAATATGGAAAGACTTTTAGATGGCAAAAATCCATACGCTGAAGAGGCTACTAATAAAAAGCGTAAGTTAGTACCTTTGTTTTTGACATTCTTTATTTTGATAGGCGGTTTATTAACTGCTGGCTATATTAATTTATCGAAAAGTAAGTCAACAAACAATAAATTGTCGGCAGTAAATAATCAACCTCAAGTTACTCAAAAAGGAGTAGTTGAAACCATTAAACCTATAAATACTCCCCCTATTGAAAATAACTCCTCTCCTACACAATCAAGCAGTGTAAATACTTTAACAAGTAAACAAAACAACAATTCAAATCCAGAAGTTAGTGCAAAAAATGAAAATACTTCAAAGAATCAGCTAACAGAAGCGACAGAAATTTCAAAATCAAAAACTGAAAACACTGTAAAAAATACAAATACAAACCCTTCTATTTTAAAAAATGAAGTGCAGCATAAAGAACTCACTCAATCAACAACAAATACAATTGACGCTTCTAAAACCAATAAAGAAAATCAAAAAACAAGTAGTGAAAATAGCCCTAAAATAGCGAATGCAATTTCAAAAAAAGATACAATTGCTGTGATAGAAGTGCAACAAAAAACAACTAAAAACAGACAATCTAAAAGCATTGAATACGACACTTTAGGAAAATATAATAAAGTAGTAGAAACATATACTACCAAATTTATCGAAGAAGAAAAAAAACCACTGGCTAAAGCTGCCGTTTTAAATCCAAGAATGGTTTTACTAAGTGCTGAAGAAGAAATAAATGCATCAAAAAGAATTGATTTAACTCCTGTTCAAGAGACAATAAATCAAAATCTTGTTTCCAATAATCCAAATACTTCATCAGTAAAAAAAGAAATTATCCATAAAACTACCACATCCAATAATACCTATGCTCATTCCATTTTCAATAAATTGAAAACATTTAGCAATCGAATGGCGATGAAAAAAATTGACTTTTATCCAGGAATGAGTGTAGGTGTAAATGCTGCATTTATTAATACAGAACATAATTATGGAGGCTTTCATTTTGGATTAAATAATTTAATACCAGTAAGCAATTATTTTAGTATTTTAAGTGAATTGAAATTGTTTTATAAAAATAACAGCGGCTATTCTGTCAATGATAAAAAAACAAGTTTATTTGATCACCAAGCAGACATGAATACCTTGTCGTCACAAAATCAAACAATACACACAACCATTATAGATTCAACTACCCGCAAATATAATTTCAGAAGTTTTAGCACCATGGAATTACCGATTATTTTACAATCTCACATTGGGAAATTTACTCCTTACGTTGGTTTGAATGTAGCTTATTCTTTCAAATTAAATACGACATCCATTTCAAAAAGCTATGCTGTAAAAGATACCGTAATATTGAGCAACTCAATTTCCTTCATAGAGCCATCAAATACTTCTTATGAATTCATGAGAGAAGATTTCGGAAGTCGCCTAGGGATTGGATATACAATAGGCACTTCCTATAGTTTAAATCCTAATTTATACATTGATTTAAGATTGAGCAATGTATTAAAAGACAATTCAAAAACGCTCTCTGCTAGAGAAACTTCAGATGGCATTCTTAAAGTTCCTTTCGTTCAGTTTTCCCTTGGATACAGATTCAACAAATTTACTCCCAATAACTAGAATT
>CANGUS010000245.1 GCA_947457085.1 Bacteroidota bacterium | reverse complement strand
TTTAAAAACCAAATAGCCCCATTTAAAACTGCCGCAAAACTCACCCAACATAAATAAGGAATTAATAGATAGGCTGCCAACTTATTTATTTTATAAAATGAATTAATGGTAAGTGCAATAAAACATCCCATTAGTAATATTTCAATAAAGGCAATGCCCAATAAGTGGCAATTGAAAAACAAAAAAGACCAAGCTAAATTAAAAACAAATTGAATGGCAAAAAGAAGCATCGCTTTATTTTTCTGGGGATGCCTAGAATGCCAAATCATAGCAAAAGCAATGCCCATCATTAAATATAAAATTGTCCAAACAGGCCCAAAAATCCAATTAGGCGGATTAAAACTAGGCTTATTTAAATATTGATACCAATCCGTAATTGATTGAATCGTACTAAAACCACTCGCAATTCCTAAAGCGAGTGTAGTAATGGTTGAAATTAATATTTTAAAAGGAAATGATATCATTGTTTAAATATAAGCAATCAACAGGGAGTTATATAAATTTTCTGATGAATGGTGCCATTTTGTTTTTATTATACCTTTAAAATAATAACAATGTGAATCCATAAAATTAATAGTTCAAAACTATTTTGACCTAATGAAATAGTATGAGAAAATTGGGGAACTTAAGAATAATGGGACTTATTCTTTATCTTTTTTCTTAAATAGATTTATTTGGCTTTCGTTGCCAGACAATAATCGGTTGATATTTTTATGGTGCGTTAAAACCACTAAAATGGCTGTAGCCAACGCAAATAAACGATACATGATTTCAGGTTCACGGAAAATAAAAAATATCAAAACTGGAAATGCAATGCTTGCAGTAATTGAGCTTAGTGAAACATATCGGGTCAAAAATAGCATCAAGAAAAAAACAATGACTAAACTGCCTGCTACCATCGGTTGAATAGCCAATATCATTCCAAATAAAGTAGCTATGCCTTTTCCACCTTTAAAATTCGCCCAAATAGGAAAAATGTGACCTACCACTGCAGCAATCCCCAATACAACTTGAAAATTAGTTAAATCTAAATTGCTCATTTGATAGTGTGCAATCAAATAGGCCAAATCAACAGCAATAAATCCTTTCATCATATCGATAGCAAACACGAATGCTCCCGCTTTTGAACCCAAAACTCTTAGAGTATTGGTAGCTCCAGCATTTCCACTACCATAATTCCGTATATCTATTTTAAAAAAATATTTACTAACCCAAACAGCTGTAGGTATTGAACCCAACAAATATGCTAAAATGACTAATATAATTTCTTGCATCTAAATTTTTTAGTTAATAACGGAAGGGCAAATATATCACTTTTATACATTATTACAAGCTACAAATTACAATTTTTTATATGTAACGAGGCCCATGTTTTCATTTGTTTACTTGATACAATTACCAAATTCAATGGGGTAAGCGCTTTTTCGATGGTAGGAATATCTTCAATTAAAATGCCTGAAAGAAATAAATCCCCAGTTGGCATCAACAATTCTTTTAATGTATTCATGTAAAAAAGCAAGATATTGAGGTTAATATTGGCTTCAATAATGTCAAAAGGGCCTTGCATTGTAGCAATATCATTGATGGATATTTGAATGTCATTGCAATTATTTTTCTGGCAATTCTCTATGGCATTTTCTACCGACCAAGCATCATTATCTATTCCAATTACTTTGCTTGCTCCTTTTAGTTTTGCAAAAATGGCTAATACGCCAGTTCCACATCCGAAATCGAATACTGATTTATTTTCACAATCAGTTTCTATCAGATATTCCATCATCATTTGGGTTGTTTCATGATGGCCAGTTCCAAAACTCATTTTAGGTGTAATTTCTATATCATACAGCATGTTTTCAAATTTTGGATGAAAATGCGCTCTTAATCCAACTAGATTGCCAATTGTAATAGGTTCAAAATTAGATTCCCAGGTAGCATTCCAGTTTTCATGCTCAGTAATTTCTTTGCGATAAGTAAATGAAAAAGGAGCAATCAGCTCATTGATGTAATTTTCATTAAAATCGGACTCCGAGAAATAGACCAACATATCGGTTTTCATTTGCTCCATTCCATGAATATTTTCATCACTAAAAAGGGCAGTAAGCATATCCATTTGATCTTCAGAAAGTTTTTCGAAGATGAGTTTAATATAATTCATTAGGCAAATATAGTCATTCAAAGCTTCAAGGATTTTAAAACCATGAAGGTTTAGAAAATACGAAGTGTTATATTTGTAAATTCATTATTCATTATGTTGAACCGTTATCTTACATTCTACAACTCTGGGAAACAATTTATCGTATTTTTAGTTATACTGTCAATGAGTTTGGTTATTGGCGGCTTCATTATTCAGCAAGTAAGCGAAATGCTAACAGGAATTTCATTAGATGAGATGAACTCAATGACCGATATGACAAAAGAAATAGGGGATAAAATGAAAATTATCAACGCTATATTCTTAGCCTTTTTACTATTATTGCCATCATTCCTTTTTGCCTATTTAGCTTACCCAAGCCCTTCCCAATATTTAGGATTACATTCTAAAAGCAGTGGGTACATTTGGATATTGTCCATCATTTTATTTGCTTGTGCATTGCCATTTACTTCTTTATTAGAACAATGGAATAGTCATTTTTCTTTTTTGGCAAAATATAAAACAGATGATGAACGTATTAGCAAGATGTATCTAGCAATGTTGCAAGGCAACCAATGGAAAGATTTATTACTAAATACGATGGCTATTTGCATAGCTCCTGCTATTATTGAAGAAGTTTTTTTCAGAGGTTGTTTACAACAATTATTTGCTAATTGGCTTCGCAAAAACCAATGGATTGGCATTATCCTAGTAGCTTTAATCTTCAGTGCATTTCATGGTCAAATGAATGCCTTTTTGCCTCGTTTTTTCTTAGGCTTGTTGTTGGGGACCATTTATCATTTTACTAGCAATTTATGGATCACTATTTTAGTTCATTTTCTAAATAATTTCATGACGATACTAATGATGTATTTATTCAATTCTGGTATTTCAAAAATGAATCCTTTAGAAATGGG
>CANGUS010000244.1 GCA_947457085.1 Bacteroidota bacterium | reverse complement strand
GTTGCTGCGTTATTTCTTTCTAGAAAATTAAGTGTTCAATGGATAATTGCCTTATTAACGATAATTTCATTGTTAGTAGCCACTTATTTTGCATATTCAAGAGCAGCTTGGGTAGCAGTTATTTTTGCAGCAGGAATTTTTATATCTATTCGATTGAAAATAGTCCATTTCTCTATTATAGGTTTTTTTGTTTTGGTTTTTGCCGGTGTTATTTGGCTCTCAGCAAACAATAGGTATTTGACCTACAAACCCAAAATGGATAAAACGATTATGCACGAATCATTGGAAGATCATATTATGGCTACGATACAAGGCACTGATATTTCTTCTGCTGAGCGTTATTACAGATGGATTGCTGCCTTGCGAATGAGTCAGGATTATCCTGTTTTTGGTGTAGGGCCTAATAATTGGTATGAAAATTATAAATATTACACGATAGCCTCTTTTAGAACTTGGGTAAGTAGAAATCCAGAAAAGTCGACCTCACACAATTACTTTTTATTTATGATTGCAGAGCAAGGATATCCTGCTATGATTTTATATGCGATCTTGATTTTTGCTATTTTTTTCTATTCACAAAAAATATATCATAAACTACATGATCGATTTGATAAAATAGTGGTCATTTCAGTTGCTTCCATGATTGGAGCTTTATTCATTAATAATTTTTTCAGTGAATTGTTGGAGACGGATAAAATTGGGAGTTTGTTTTATTTTGGCATTTCAATATTGGTTGTCATGGGCTTTAAAGCAAATAATATATCCATCATTAAATCGAATGAATAATGGACAGTGTTGAAATAAAATATCAAGAATGTTTGAATTATATTTTTGAGAAATTACCTATGTTTACTCGTGTAGGCGCTGTTGCTTACAAACCTAATTTAGACAATATAATTGCATTGTGTGAAGCTATTGGGAATCCACATTCGCAATTCAAATCTATTCATATTGCAGGAACCAATGGTAAAGGAAGTTGTAGCCACATGTTAGCTTCTGCTTTGCAATTGAATGGATATAAAACAGGCTTATATACTAGCCCTCATGTAATTGATTTTCGTGAAAGAATTCGAATCAATGGAATTGAAATACCGAAAGAAAATGTAATTGATTTTATTGATCAAACTAAACATCTAATAGAAAATTTAAAACCTTCTTTTTTTGAAATAACTGTGGCGATGGCTTTTGATTATTTTGCTAAAGAAAAAGTAGATATCGTTGTAGTTGAAGTCGGATTAGGAGGCTTATTAGACAGCACGAATGTCATCAAACCAGAAGTTTCTGTTATTACCAATATCAGTAAAGATCATACAAATTTACTAGGGGATTCAATTGAAGAAATTGCCATTCAAAAAGCAGGAATAATTAAAGAGGAAGTGCCAGTTGTAATTGGTGAAACGCAAGTTGAAACTGAAAAAATATTTTTTTCAAAAACCATTCTTCACCACAGTCAAATATTTTTTGCTGACAAATTATATGCAGTTGTCCATCAGGAAACAATAGAGGGTAAAATGAAGCTAAAAATCATGAATTATACTACAATGAGTATTCAGGATTATTGGTTAGATTTATTGGGCGAATATCAAATTAAAAATATCAAAACCGTATTAACCACCTTAGATGTTTTAAAATCGCTGGGATGGGAAGTAGACAATAATACTGTCATGAATGCATTGTCTAAAACCAAGAAAACGACTGGACTTAAAGGCAGATTTGATCTAGTTTCAGAAAAGCCAAAGATAGTATTTGATGTTTCTCATAACGAAGCAGGTATTTCAGAGTTGATCAAACAAATTGAAAAATTGAACTATGAAAAATTATACATTATTTTAGGTTTTGTTAGCGATAAGGATGTTCAAAAAGTACTGACAATGTTTCCTAAAAGCGCCTATTATTTTTTTAGTCAAGCGCAAATCCCTCGAGCATTGCCTTATCATGAATTACAAAAAATAGGCTTCCAAAATGAATTGAAAGGTCAAGCAATCGAAACGATTGCTGAATCTTTACAACAAGCGAGGGATCTAGCTACGGATGCAGATATGATTTTAGTAACAGGTAGTTTTTTTAATTTAGAAGAAGCCTATCAATTAATTTGAGTAATTAATTTTGAATTATTAGTTTTGAGTAATTAAATAAACATTTTCGAATGTTGTTTTTAAATGAAATTTTATGGCCAAGAAAAAAAATAATTCTATTAAAGTAACCGAATTAAATAGTCAAAAAGTAGCTGAGAAAGTAGAAGTAGCATCAGTACAGTCGCTCACTTTATTCGATAAGTTGGTAAATGGATACGTACCATATGTCATTATTTTTTTAATGAGCATTTTGCTTTATGCCAATACTTTTAAGCATCAATTTGCTTTAGATGATGATATTGTGATATGTAAAAATGAATATGTTTTGCAAGGGATGAAAGGAATGCCTTCTATTTTTAGTAAAGATTTATTTACTAGTTTTTATAACCAAATGAATACAACTGCGCAACTTTCTGGTGGGCGGTATCGTCCTTTATCTGTAGCTAGTTTTGCATTAGAACAAGAGTTTATTGGCAAAATGGAGTTGCCTGATTCAATCACAAGTATTAACGATGATGATAGTCGAAGAATGGCCACCAATCAATACCTCGATAGTTTTTTGAAAAGAACTTGGGATGAAAATAATAATGGAGTAGGGGATCTTGGAGAGGATTTAAATGAAGATGGCGTTTTTAATGATAAAGACACTCGTGTAAAAGGATTTCAATTAAGGCATATTAATAACGTATTATTTTATGGTTTGTCGGTATGTATGCTGTTTTTGTTTTTAAGCACGATTATTTTTAAGCGAAATAAAATAGCCGCTTTGATTATAGCATTGTTATTTTTAGCACATCCTATTCATACAGAAGTTGTAGCAAATGTAAAAAGTAGGGATGAAATATTGTCAATGTTTTTCATGATGCTTACCTTGTTTTTGGTGCATCAAATAGAAAAACAGGAAAAGCGTATTCAGTATGTTGTAATGAGTTGCATCACATTTTTAGCAGCATTATTATCCAAAGAATATGGAGCTAC
>CANGUS010000243.1 GCA_947457085.1 Bacteroidota bacterium | reverse complement strand
CGTAACTGAACGAGCGAATCAATTTCATTTTACAGCGTATTAATTTTAAATTGTAGGCAATAATTTCTAATGTATGTAATCGAGGATATACTGATACATTAAAATTAAAAATACAATATTGGATCTAAACTACATTTAAGTTTGAAATGAATTAACTTCGTGAAAAAATAGATGAGGTTAATCATATAGTTCTACAATAATTCATTGAACATAGGAATATCTTTTAAAAAAATAAATGCAATACACACTTAAAAAAGAGCTTGGGCAACATTTTTTACACGACGAAAACGTGTGTCAAAAAATAGTAGAAGGATTGGGTCCAAATATTAAAAACTTAGTTGAAGTGGGGCCTGGCGGAGGTGCTATAACAAAATATTTAATGAACATGCCGTTTGAAAATTATTTGTGCATTGAACTCGACAAAGAAAAAATTGACTATTTACATAAAACATACCCAGCGCTTCAAGGAAAAATTAGCCATGATGATTTCTTAGATGCAGCGCTCCCATTCCCAAATCACTTTTCTATTATTGGCAATTTTCCTTATAATATTTCTACACAAATTATTTTTAAAGTATTAGACTGGAAAGATCATGTAGATGAAGTGGTTGGCATGTTTCAAAAGGAAGTGGCCGAAAGAATTGCGTCAAAACATGGAAGTAAAAGTTATGGCATTATGAGCGTGATTGTGCAGTGTTTTTATGATATTGAATATTTATTTGATGTTCCAGCATCCTGTTTTACACCACCACCAAAAGTAACTTCAGGAGTTATTCGATTGACAAGAAATAACAATCCTTACCAAATAAAAGACGAGAAAAAGTTTAAAACGTTTGTAAAAGCTGCATTCAATCAGCGTAGAAAAACATTGCGCAACAGTTTAAAATCTATTTTAACAGCCGATAAATTACAAGATGAAATTTTTGCGAAACGAGCTGAACAATTGAGTGTACAACAATTTGTAGATTTATATAACTCAACATTTGCTTAATATTTTTCTAACTTCGCAACGTGAAACAAGTACTCATCGCATCGCCCATTTCTGAAAATTTTACAGCGTTTTTAATTGAAAAAAATTACGAACTCATACATTATGACAAGAATGATTTGTTATCCATCAACAATGAATTGATCGCTGGTATTATCACTTCTAATAAATTAATTTTAAGTAAAACAGAAATTGAAAAATATCCAAATCTTAAGTGGATAGGCAGAATAGGTTCAGGAATGGAAATTATTGATGTAGCTTATTGCCAACAAAAAAATATTCAATATGAAAGCTCCCCAGATGGAATTGCCAATTCAGTTGCTGAGCACATAACAGGGATGTTGTTGAGTTTGAACAAAAATATTCATACTTCTTTTGAAGAAATAAAAAACAAAGAATGGACTCGTGAACCCAATAGAGGAATTGAATTAGAAAATCAAACTATTGGAATCATTGGTTATGGACACACAGGTAGTGCCTTTGCAAAAAAAATGTCTGTTTTTACAAAATCTATACTCGCATATGATAAAAATAAAACAGGGTTTTCGAATGATTTTGTACGTGAAGTCTCATTAGAAGAATTGAAAGAAAATGCAACGATTATTTCTTTTCATTTACCATTAAACGAAGAAACAAAACACTATTACAATGATAATTTTTTAATGAGCATGAAAAAAAATCATGTATTGATTAATTCCTCAAGAGGTGCTATTGCAAATACCTCTACCGTATTGAAAGGCTTACAAAATGGAAAAATCACAGGGGCTTGTTTAGATGTTTTGGAAGAAGAAAAAAACATCAATGAAATTTTACTTATTCCCGATAATTTAATTGAAGAATTATTAAAATACAATGTATTAATTACGCCACACATCGCAGGCTACTCTCACAATGCTACCGAAAAAATGTGCCAGGAGTTGATGAATAAAATACGATTTTAACAAATGAATATTTACAAAATAAATTTA
Organism: Bacteroidota bacterium; assembly: GCA_947457085.1. Lineage (GTDB taxonomy): Bacteria > Bacteroidota > Bacteroidia > Chitinophagales > Chitinophagaceae > OLB11. The sequence continues at coordinate 1,113 of CANGUS010000243.1, read as the reverse complement.
GTGGTAGAAGAAAAATACATTGATGGAAATTTGCATGTCAACAATTTAGAATACATCAAATGGGCTCAATATATATCCGGAAAACATTGGGAAAATGTTGCAACTGAGAAAATAAAACAAGAATATCGTTGGGTAGTTGTTCATCAAGAAATTAATTATTTTAAAGAGCTCATTTTAAATGATGCAATAGAAATAAGCACATGGATTGAAAAAATTGAAAAAGCAAAAACATTTAGAATTGTAGAAATTTTCAATAAAACTAAAAATGAATTGGCTGCAAAAGCAATTATTACATGGTATGCAATTGATAAAATTTCCAACAAGCCTAAACGCATTTCTGATGAAGCGAAAGCATTGTTTCAGTAAATTTTTTACTTTGAAATTCTGATTTCTGAAAAAATTTATCCCTATTTTCCTTTCAATACCACCACTATTTCTCCTTTAGGAGCATGTGTTTCATAATAGGCAGCTATTTCAGGCAATTTACCAATTTTATGTTCTTCAAATTTTTTGCTTAGTTCTCTACAAACACATACTTCCTGTTCTTCACCAAAGTAAGTAATTAGTTCTTTCAATGTTTTAGCTAATCGATGTGGGCTTTCATAAAAAACAATCGCTCGTTCTTCCGTTTTTAATTGATTTAATAAAGTCATACGACCTTTTTTTTGAGGCAAAAAACCTTCATACACAAATCGATTGATAGGAAATCCGCTATTCACTAATGCCGGTACAAAAGCGGTGGCGCCTGGCAAGCACTCAACCTCTATTGCATTTTGAACACAAGCACGAACTAACAAAAAACCTGGATCAGAAATACCAGGAGTTCCTGCATCGGTTATTAAAGCCATTGTTTTTCCTGATTGAATATCTTCTACTAATTTTTCAACTACTTTGTGTTCATTGTGCATATGGTAGCTCCATATTGGCTTTTGAATTTGATAATGTTTCAGTAAAACTGAAGAGGTTCTGGTATCTTCAGCCAAAATAATATCTACACTTTTCAGGGTATCGATAGCCCTAAAAGTCATGTCTTGCAAATTGCCGATAGGCGTAGGAACAACAAATAATTTCATTCCGTTAAAGATAATTGATAATTTGTTTTCATTAAATAAT
>CANGUS010000242.1 GCA_947457085.1 Bacteroidota bacterium | reverse complement strand
TTTTTATTCTAAATTGAAATCAACACACTGACTAGTAAATTTGTAGTAGCTTTTTTAAAAAGGGTCTACATCCACTTGTACATTTACTGTCGAGAAATTCTTAGTGATGTTGAGCATGGATATTTTTTCTTTTAAGGTAGATTTTATTTGTTTCACATGATCGGAGTCTCGATTTATCTTCAATAATATTTCTTGAATAAAAAGATTTCTGACACGTGCGATTGGAGGTTCTGCAGGTCCAAATAAAATGGTTTTGGGAAGCTCAGCCAAATCAAGTCCTAATTTTTGCGCGGCATCCAAAACTGTTTTTTGATCTCGATGTTTCAGGGTTATTTTTATGATTCGGGTATAAGGTGGGTATTGAAAATCTTTTCTACCTTCTAATTCTTTTAAAAAGAAATTTTCAAAATCATGTTCTTGTACTTTTAATAAGGTAGGATTGTTTACTTTATAAGCTTGTATAAAAACATTTCCATCTCCATCTTTTCGTCCTGCTCTGCCTGATACTTGTTCCAATAATTGAAATACCCTTTCATTTACCCTAAAATCAGGGTAAGATAAAAGACTGTCGGCACTCAACACACCAACTAAATTTACATGTTCAAAATCTAAGCCTTTTACCACCATTTGAGTACCTACTAAAATATCTATTTCTTGTTTCTCGAACTGTCTGATAATCTCTTGGTATTTATTTTTGGTGCGCATCGCATCCCAATCAAATCGTTGCACCCTGGCATTGGGAAATTGTTGTTTTATTTCTTCTTCAATTTTTTCGGTGCCAAAACTTTTTGCCAAAATTCGATTGCCACCACAAGCCAAACAAATTTTAATGACAGGTGATTTAGAACCACAATAATGACAATGCAATTGATCGGTAACTTTGTGATACGTGAGTGATACATCGCAATATTTACATTGAGGTACCCAGCCACAAGTGGTGCATTGTAAAAAAGGTGAATAGCCTCTTCTATTTTGAAATAATATTACTTGCTTTTTCGCTTGAATGGTTTTTTGAATTTCATCAATCAAGGTTTGCGAAAAAATACCTTTCATTCGTTTTTCGACTTGCTCTTTTTTAGCGTCTATGAAATGAATAGGAGGTAGTTTCCCTTCTCCAAAACGAGCGCCCAATTCTACTAGTTTATATTTATTTTGTTTCGCATTATAATAACTCTCAACCGATGGGGTGGCACTCCCTAAAACAATATTCGCTTCCGATTGATAGGCTAAATAAATCGCTGAATCTCTTGCATGATATCGAGGGGCAGGATCTTGTTGTTTATAGGAAGTGTCGTGCTCTTCATCAACTATAATTAAACCTAAATTTGAAAATGGCAACAAGAGTGCAGATCGTGCCCCAATGACTACATCATATTGTTGGTGTTGAATTTTTTGCCAGACTTCCACTCGTTCATTGTTGCTAAAACGAGAATGATATATCCCAATTTTATCGCCAAATGTAGCTCGAAGTTTTCGAATGATCTGTGTTGTTAAGGCAATTTCTGGCAATAAATACAATGCTTGTTTTCCTTGTTGAATACAATCTTTTATTAATTGAAAGTAAATATGTGTTTTACCACTTCCTGTAATTCCTTTGAGTAATACAGGTTTTTTTACGGCAAAACCTGATTGAATTTCTTCGTATGCTTTTTGCTGAATTTTACTCAACACATTTTCGATTAACTCCCCTTTATATTCTGTTTGCAGTCTGTCAACCTCCAATTTTTTCACCTCAAAAACACCTTTCTCACACAAAGCTTTTAATTGAGGTTGTGATGCGTTGGCATGTTTCAATAAATCAGCTTGTAATACATTTTTTTCTGTTTTTACTAAATGTAAATAAGTCAATAAAAGATGCAACTGCTTCGGTGCTTTTTCGAGTATTTCAAAAAGTGTTTTTAATTGATCTTCTTGCTGATATTGATCTGTTAAAAAAACAAAATTTTCTTTTTTAGGTTTATAATTTTCATACAAGTTTTCATAAACGCTTACAAGTTTTTTGTCAATCAATGAATTTACAATCTTCCAAGCAGATTTTTCTTGTACAATTTTTTGTACTTCGTCTAGGGTAATATCGTTTTCTAACTTTGCCAATTTAAATTACAGAATGAATTGTCTGCTGAGTTTTTTCTTCAAGATTACAAAAATAAGCAGTAAGTTGGCATTCGCAAAGGTAATTACTTGTCAAGCTAATATAGATTTATACTTCCAAGGTTAATCACAAAAACCATTGTATGCCAACAATGAAATCGATTTTAATTGTAATATGAAGGAATGCTAAATTACATGCGATTTTTTTACGAACCACAAATTTCTGATAGGCAAATTTTTTATAATTCATGTATTATTTATTATTATATTTAACGTTTAAAAAATAATATGGAACAACAAAAATCAGTATCAAACAATTCGGCATTGGCTACTATTATTTCAGTTTTCTTTTTTTGGGGATTTGTGGCGGCAAGTAATGGAGTATTAATTCCGATGTTAAAGAAACATTTTACATTGTCTCAATTCCAATCGCAATTAGTAGATACTGCCTTCTTTTTAGCATATGGAGTAGGCTCTTTAATTTATTTTTTAATTAGTAGAGCTTTTGGAGATCCTTTCAATAAATATGGTATGAAAAAAGGATTGGTACTTGGATTAATTATTTCTGCAATAGGTGCATTGCTTTTTGTGCCGGCTGTTTCTTATAATCAATACCTATTTTTTTTAATTGGTTTGTTTGTCATTGCATTTGGTTTTTCATTGTTACAAATTGTTGCCAATCCTTTTGTGATTAATTTAGGAGATCCATCTAAAGGCTCCTTCCGATTAAATTTAGCAGGAAGTATCAATTCTCTGGGAACTTCATTGGGGCCTGTCATTTTTGGATTTGCTTTATTTGGTTCTGCTCGTTCAGAAGCTGTAGTAGATATTGGAATTGAAAATTTAAAAACACCATTCATTATTTTAAGTATCGTATTGTTTGCATTGGCTTTATTTCTTGCTTATTCAAAATTGCCATCACCCCAAAATGAAGAAGATCAAGAAAAAAGTTTGGGAGCATTGCAATATCCTCAACTGGTATTA
>CANGUS010000241.1 GCA_947457085.1 Bacteroidota bacterium | reverse complement strand
TTTTGGTTTTACTTAATTCCCTTCAAATATTTAATTGTTAGGATAGGAAATAAACCTGCTATTTTTAGAATACATGAAAATGTAGCTGAAAATAAGCATCCTTTTATTCATATTTGAAACTTCTCTAAACTATCAATATCTTCGCATAATGTTCTACTTGAAGGAGTTTGTATTCAAAAAACACTCAATAATGAACACTTTTTATATTTAATAAATAAAATATTTCCAATTTGAAAAAACAACTTTCTGCCATGAGTTATTCCGATGGCGAAATGATTTTGATAGATAAGCCCTATGGTTGGAGCTCTTTTGGACTAGTGACGCAACTAAAAAAATGGACGCATGCAAAAATAGGCCATGCTGGTACATTGGATCCATTGGCCAGTGGTTTAGTCATTTGTTGTACAGGAAAATTTACCAAAAAGCTAACTGCGCTCATTGGTTTAGATAAAGAGTATACCGGCATCATTCGCATTGGGGAAACAACGCCAACGTATGATTTAGAATCTTTGCCAGAAAACAAACACGACATTGCATACATTACAGAAGAAATGATTTTGCAGGCGGTCGAAAAATTCAAAGGAGAAATTACTCAATATCCACCCATACATTCTGCCATTAAACAAGAAGGAAAACCAGTGTATGAATTAGCAAGAGAAGGCAAAGAAGTCATCATGAAAAGCAGACAAGTGATGATTCATGAATTTGAAATCACTAAAATTGCATTGCCCGAAATTCATTTTAGAATTGCTTGTGGCAGTGGAACCTATATTCGCTCCCTTGCTTTCGATTTAGGAGCAGCCCTGGGAGTAGGTGGTTTTTTACAATCATTGCGAAGAACAAAAATTGGAGAACATCATATTGAAGCTGCTTACACAATGGAGGAAATGACAACACATTTTGGGACTAAAATGAATATTCGAGAAATTAGCCCGAAAGTGATTTATTAAATTAGGATTCATTTACATTTGCATCGTGCAACAAAATTCTATATCAAAAATAGCCGCAAAAGCAATTTCTATCGTATTTCATCCGGTTTTTGTGCCGACCATGATTTTTGCTTTCCTGATTTTTTTAAGCCCAAATGTATTTTTTGGCTTGCCCGAAAAAACTAAAACCAGTTGGTTGCTCATCATCGCATACACCAGCATTACATTTCCTTTACTCACTGTTTTTTTATTGTGGAGACTGAAGTTTATTGAAAGTATGCAGATGGATGGATTGAAAGAGCGCTACGGTCCCCTCATTGCATCCATGTTGTTTTATTTTTGGATATTTTGGGTTTTTCATAAACAATTTGCAGCACCATTTTTAATCCAATCGTTTTTATTGGGTGTTTTTTTTACTACTGTACTCACATTTTTAAATTCCATTTTTTTTAAAGTAAGTATGCATACTTCAGCATGGGGTAGTGTATTTACATTTGCAATCATTGCTGCCAGTATGAATATGCAAAATGCATTTTTTTTAATGATAGCTTCCATCCTCATTGGAGGGCTTGTTGGCAGTGCTCGATTATATTTACAAGCGCACAATATTCGTCAAATTTGGATTGGGTATATTTTAGGTGTGCTTGGACAAATTTTATCTTTCTTAATTATCAAAATCGCTTTTTTCTAAAATGTCGTTACCAAAAATAGAAACTTGTTTTTCTCCATCACTTTTACATTTATATGATATCAAAGATAGCATCGTTGTCATCATTGATGTGTTTCGTGCGACTTCTACTATAGCAGCTGCTTTACACAATGGTGCTGCGGAAATTATTCCGGTAGACAGTGTTGCTAAATGTATTGAGTTGGGTGCTCAAATGCCCAATTCGCTTACAGCAGGTGAACGGGATGGGAAAGTGGCCGAAGGGCTTCAACATGGCAATTCACCATTAGAATACCCTCGAGATTTTATCGAAAACAAATCCTTGGTATTAACTACCACCAATGGCACTCGTTTGTTGCACATGTGTAGCGATGCCAATGAGATTATCACCGGTTCATTCCTAAATTTAGGTGCAGTGTGTGATTATTTAGTGACTCAAAAAAAGAATGTTTTATTAGCCTGTGCTTCTTGGAAAGATCGCTATAATTTGGAAGATAGTTTATTTGCAGGAGCCGTGTATGATGCGATAGGTGAACATTTTGAAATGAATTGCGATAGTACTCGTGCGGCTACTCATTTGTACAAAGCAGCTAAAAATGATTTGTATGGTTTCATTCAAGACAGTTCACATTTTCTTCGATTATCAAAATTTGGTCTGCAATATGATATGGAATATTGTTGCAAAATAAATGAACACAATGTGCTGGTGAAATTAGTAGAAGATAAACTGGTGGTAAGATAATCCATATCTGATTTTTGGCATTCGATGTGTTGAATTTTCAATGTCATATTTTGCTCATCATAGTTTTTATAATTTAAAAATTACTGCATCATCTAATTCATTTCTTTTGTAATTTTATCAAATGAAAGTAAGCTATTGTTTGTCAGTACTAGTTATACTCCTAAGCACGAATATCCTTTTGGGACAAAGATGTGGAGGTGGTGTATATGAAGTGCGAATTTATTCTCTAAATGGCGTTAAAATAAATCATCTTCGGTATGAAGTATTGGGAATGAATTTAGATTACATGTCAAAAATAAATGCAGCGGATAATCCAGATAAAAAATATTGTCAGGATTGTATACAAGTTCATAATTTGACAAACCAAGATGTGTATTATATTCCTGATATAAATAGAATCGGATTTTCTGATGAAACAATTGAACCAGATAGATCATTGTTTGATAATCAATTTGAAGGAGCTGTATCAAATGGTATCATCTCTTTTAAAACAAGAGAAACCTATCATCAACTGTATTTGTTAAAAGTGTACGACCAAAAAAACACCCTCTATTTGATAGATAATTTTATGGGTGGTTGTAATAATCAATTAAACATTTTGTGGAGCAATCCGCCCAAGGTGGTTTATAACTAATACTGATGCACTAATGGTGCCTAGTATTGTCAAAATGAAGCGATCAATTCAATACGTTATATGAGTACAATTATCGTAATAGTTGAATATCACCCTTACTAATTTTATATTCATTCGTGGGT
>CANGUS010000240.1 GCA_947457085.1 Bacteroidota bacterium | reverse complement strand
TAATTGAATTGTTTTACATTTATCATAGTCCTTTTGTTATGTTCCAAATCCAGTTGATAATTACAAGTAATATTAATGGAATTGCAAATAGAGGTCTTTTTAAATAAGTTTCTGTTTTTTGATAAAAATTAAATAATGTATTTCTTTTTGTTATCACATCCACCACAATCCAAATAGGACACAACAACAAAATGAATGCGATTAAAAAACCCATTGGATTTATATAGAATGCTTCCATTAAATTACCCTGTAACAAAGATAAAATGGAACGGGTTGAACCACAGGATGGGCAGGGTATATTGGTTATTTTTTTTATAAAACACGCTTCGGTTTTGCTCTGAGCATGTTGTTGCGACAAACCAATAAAAAGCCAAATATACCCTGCTATACAAGCTGTCAACAGGAGAGTGTACAGCTTGTTCCTGCTCAAATTCATTAATACAAAAATTGTTGCATTTTCTCCATATTCTTATCTCTAGTTGCTTTTTGAATCATGAACCAATCAATAATAGTCCAAATGCCAAAGCCACCGCAAGTTAATAGTTTACCTACTCCAATTCCTGTGTCTCCAATCATAAAACGATCAATTCCAAGAGAACCTGCTAAAATTGAAACGATTAAACTTGTGGTTGGATCTTTCAATTGTAAGGTTGAAATCATAGCCCATTTAGAATCGTCGATGGCTAATAATCTCTCTCTGATAAAATTAATTTGATGACTTTCAAAGAATTTAGAATTTGACATGATAAACATATCTACTTTTTGTGCTTCCATTTTTTATGGTTTTACTTATTTAAAAATTTACTACTCATTTGGCTTTTCGTTTTCGCCCTGTTTTTTGAAATGGTAACTGGTCTCCATTGGTGAAAAATTTGATAAGTAGCATTTTAATGTGACTTAAAAAATCTTACTATCTTTCAAATATATAAATTTTATTAATTAAAAACGAATGATTTAGTATATCAACTGCGGCTTTTTTTTAACTATTGTTGATATCTCACTTAAGAAAATAAGCAGTTTGGTGAGACCCCAACCTGTAGAAAAATATTTCATTTCTTTAATCGCAGCGTCCTGAGGCAGAGACTCTGCGAGGAATAAATAGCTAATAAAAAATGCATGAACTCCAAAAATATGATGTGATGTAATTACAATCGTTTGCCAAATTCGAGCAACAAAGTAAACATATTTTCATAGTGAGTGAATTGCAAGGCATCTGCTTTATCATAAATATCATGATAGTAGCCTTGTCCACCCATCGAATAAATAAAGATGGCAGGAATGCCTCTTTCAGAAAAAAAGTAGTGGTCGCTATTGGCTGCTTTGCCCCTGCTTTTTATTTCGGGCAAAAAATGGTTTTCGGCATTGATGGAGGCAAGCAAATTAAATTGCGGTTTATACACCTCGCCATTCACCACCGTAATGCCTTTTTCTGCATTGCCCATGATGTCGATATTCACCAACATTTTTATTTTTTCAATTGGAAAAGTAGGATGGGTAGTAAAATAATTTGAGCCCAACAGGCCTGCTTCCTCCCCACTGAATAAAATAAAATAAGTAGTGTAATTGGGTTTGTTTTTAGCAAAATAATTAGCCAAGTTCAGTATCATACTCACGCCACTGGCATTGTCGCTCGCTCCCGGAAACAAGGCATCTCCTTGCATTCCAAGATGATCGTAGTGCGCAGAATAAACAATGAAGCTGTCGGTATTTTTTCCTTTAATGGAGGCAATAATATTTTTACAAGGGAATTTTTCTATCCATTGATGACTTGCCTCTATTTCCAATAGCTCTTTATTTTGGATGATGCTGTCAATAAAAATCAGTGAATTAACATCATTCAACTCGGTATGGATGGTATGCGTTAATTTTTTTTCTTCGGTAAATACGATGAGGTTAGGCAAGTGTGCATATGCCTTGCAACTGTCGATTACATGCGATTGCCGAGCAGATGTATAGCGAACTACCAAAGCCTCTTGATCGGTAAAACCCATTTTTATTTTATTCATCAACAGTATTTTCTCCATACTATCTTGAAAATTAAAATGTAGTAATTGAAAGTTGCCTTTGATATTACGTGCACCTGCATCAAGCAAAAACGACTCTCCTACCTTCATGTCTTGATGATCTAATTTACAAAGAATAGCATCAGGATGGGTATTAACCGAAAAAGCATACGATTGAGTAGAAGGGGGTTTAATTTTATTTTTTTTAAATTCCTTTACCAAAAAATCAGCGGCTTTGTTTACGCCATTGTGCACATAACCTCGACCTGCAAATTCTTTAGCACAAAGTTTTGTTGTAATATATTTTGCATAAGGCAAAGGCTGTGCGAAAACAGCACTTGCCCAAGCAAAGGCAGACAAAAATAAAATAAAGGATTTCATGTAGGTTTATTTTAACGACATCCCTAAATGGTACATCGTAAACGACAACACATCAGCCCATTCATCAATTTGTTTTGAGGTTGGTTTACCAGCACCATGTCCTGCTTGCGTATCAATTCGGATAGCAATTGGATTGGCTTCGTCATGATTGCTTACTTCTTGCAAAGCAGCAGCAAATTTAAATGAGTGAGCAGGCACTACACGATCATCATGATCTGCAGTGGTTATTAATGTACAAGGATAATTTACATTTTCTTTTACATTGTGTAACGGCGAATAGTCAATTAAATAATTAAAATCTTTTTCATTTTCGCTGCTACCATATTCAACTGCCCAACCCCAACCGACAGTAAATTTATGATAACGCAACATATCTAAAACCCCAACCCCTGGCAAAGCGACTTTAAATAAATCGGGGCGTTGCGTCATACAAGCACCCACTAATAAACCACCGTTGCTTCTGCCATGAATGGCTAATTGATCGTTGGTTGTAATGCCTTCATCAATTAAATATTCGGCTGCGCCAATAAAATCATCAAATACATTTTGTTTGTTTTCCAACATACCTCCTTGATGCCATTTTTCACCAAACTCACTGCCTCCTCTTAAATTAACCACCACATAAGCGCCACCTTGTTGCACAAAATAACTGGTAGGAATGCTAAATGCAGGCGTTAAAGAAATATTGAATCCACCATATCCATATAATAAAACAGGCATTGGCGTTT
>CANGUS010000239.1 GCA_947457085.1 Bacteroidota bacterium | reverse complement strand
CATTATTCCAATAGTTGCTCAACAATTCACTGGTTTTCAATTGAAGGTTGCCAATATAAGCCAAGGTGTCTTTTTTATCATCCTCAATATAAACACCTTGAAGATTAAAATTATTGAAAAAAGAAAAACTAACATGATCAATTTCAACTTTAGTGTGTAATTTATCTGACAAATAGGTTGTTGCTTTTTTTACTAATACATTTTGATATTTTTCTTTGGTAAGTAAATACAAAGCAACAACTATCAACAATATGATTGTCAATAAAAAATAGCCTACAATTTTGAAAAAGCGCTTTAACATGTATCTAGTTACAAAAATAGTTTTTAAGAATTTAAAAAAAGCATAAAATTTAGGAATAATACCGACTATAAAGCATCAATAACATAATTTTAGAAGCCCAATTTATTCTGTAGCATTAGTATTATCTGTATTTTTATTAAAATAGCAACTATTACAAACCAATTGAATGTTAATTAAGTCTTACCTTTATAATATGAAAACTACATTTTTTCTTTTTGCAATTATCCTATTGGCTACGCATATTAGTTGTAAGAAAAAACCAAGTGCAGGCTTGGGAGGAAATGCCAATTTAAAAATAACAGCAAAACATCATGGTAATACGATTGATAGTTGCACCATTTCTATCAAATTCAATTCATTGGATGCACCAAGCAATAGAATGTATGATATAACACAAAAAGTAGAAAAAAATATCGCTGGAGAAAGTTACACAATCTTCAAAGGATTAAAACCAGGTGATTATTATATTTATGGTTTGGGTTGGGATCCATCAATATCAAACAACGTGAAAGGAGGCATTCCTTACACAATTAAAGACGAAACTGATTTAAGTATTATCGTTCCTGTAACAGAGACACATTAATTAAGACTACCAAAAACAATTGTACAAAATGTTAGTTTTGAAATAGGGATTTTCTACTTCACTAACTCCATTTCATCTATTAACCATTTGGCATCACCAAATTTTTCAATAATGAATAAGGTATATCGAACATCTAAGGTAATGTTTCTACAAAGATTTATATCATACATTATATCACTCATAGTACCTTCCCAAATTCGATCGAAGTTAGTTCCTATTAATTCTCCGTTGGCATTTAATACAGGGCTTCCTGAATTTCCTCCTGTGGTATGACTAGATGCTAAAAAAGCCAATGGACCAGTTGGTTTTCCATCAACTTCTATAGCATAATCGCCATAATCTTTGGCTTCATATAAATCCATTAATTTTTTAGGCATTTGAAATTCTTCTACATTGGGATTGTGTTTACGAACAGCACCATCAAGGGTTGTACAATAATCATAACGCACTCCATCTTGAGGCTTCAAACCTTCAACAAGACCATATGATACTCGAAGTGTAGAGTTCGCATCAGGATAAAAAGGCTGTCCTTCTTTATATTCTTTTAAGGCCGAAATATATTTACCATACAAGCCATTTAATTTCAATAAATGTGATTTTAGCGTAATTAAATTTTCTTTTTGCAATTGATCAAAATATGAAAAAACAATATATGCAGGATCATTTTTAATGGCTCCTATCAATTTTTCTTTTTTCGTACCTGACAATAATTTTTTAAAACTATTGGTATCACTTAAAAATGATTTATGATAGATTTTTTGAATCATGGCATCGCTTAGCATGTTATTGTTATCAATATCATCTCTATATATTTTAAATAGCTCTAAGGCAATTTTATAGTCCGTGTTTTTATTGATGGATTGGTAAAACGAAGCTAATTCTTTTACATAAATATTCAATTTTGAAAAGTCTTTCAAGGTATCAATAGCTTTTAGAATACTGCTGTACATATTCGCTTTTTTCAATAGCTCACTGGCCCAAATAGATTCATTGATATATTCATTCAATTTTATTGAGGCATTTTGAGCATCGTAATTTGCACTTAAATCGCTAATAATATTTCCATATTTTTCTTTACGATTTTCATCTGCATTTACCCAAGCTGTAAATCCGACTTCTTCTTGCTGTTTTTTAACGATGGCATTATTCAATTGTAATCCTAATAATTCACCTTTCCATTTTTTATAGTAGTTGGCTATGCCTGCTTGTTTTGAAGCATATTTAATGAAATTTTCTTCACTTTCTTTCATGTCTGTATCCATGATATTTAATCGTTTTTCACGAATTTTGATTCTAGCAGGATCCAGTGTATTCATAACCTCAGCTACCCCTTTACTGGTTAAATATTCATTCGTTCGTCCTGGGAAACCATAAACCCATGTGAAATCACCTTCTTGAACTCCCCCTATATTTATTTTCATAGAGCGACGAGGCACAAAAGGAACATTATCTTTCGAGAAATCAGCTGGTTTATTTTCTTTATTGGCATAAATTCTGAAAACACCAAAATCTCCGGTATGACGAGGCCATGCCCAATTATCAGCATCTCCACCAAATTTCCCAATCCCATTTGGAGGAAAACCAACTAAACGAATGTCGTTGTATTTTTCAGTAATAAATAAATAATACTCATTGTCTGAATAAAATGATTTGATTTGTGCACCATATCCTGTATTGGCTTTTGTATCTTTTTCAATTTTAGCAATATTTTCAGATATCAATCTATTTTTAGTAGAATCGGCCATTTCATTGGTGATATTTTGTTTTACTAAAGTTGTTACATCATCAATGCGAACAATAAATGTTACACTTAAACCCGGACAAGGTAATTCTTCTTGATTGTTTTTGGCCCAAAAACCATTTAATAAATAATTGTGATCTACACTACTCAAACCTTGTACTGCCCCATATCCGCAATGGTGATTGGTTAAAACCAACCCTTTATCAGAAATGACTTCACCCGTACAACCTCCTCCAAAAATAACAACAGCATCCTTCAGACTACCTTCATTGATGTCATATATGTCCGATGCATTAATTTTCATCCCCATTTGGCGCATTTCTTTTTCATTCATATTTTGTAAAAGAAATGGCAACCACATGCCTTCTTTAGCAAAAAGAGAAGATGTGTATAAAAAAAATAAAGCAAATAATAGTTTTGATTTCATGTATAATATATTTGTTATAAAATTTGTTGTGTCTCGACAGTTGTCAATTCTCAGCAAAAGTGCT
>CANGUS010000238.1 GCA_947457085.1 Bacteroidota bacterium | reverse complement strand
GTTGAAATCAACATTTAGAAATAAGTTATTTTCCAAAAACTTTTTTAAGCGTATTGGTAACTTGTGCTGCCGGATCTTTTCGTATTTTTTGTTCTTCAACAGCAATTTGGGTAAAAACACCGCTGATTGTTTTTTCAGTTACATAGGCTGATAAATCGGGGTTAATTTTTTTATTGAAAGGAAATTTATTGTAAGCAGACATTAAGCTATTCCAGTATTGTGTTGCATTTACTTTGGCCAAAGATTGTTCGATGGTTGGTTTAAATGCAATAGTTAATGGGTTGATGGTATTGGATTTCAGGTAATGGGTTGCGGCTGTATCGTTACCTTTTAAAATACCAATTGCATCATTGATACTGATGTTTTTAATGGCATCAATAAATATAGGAGCTGCACTTTTTGCAGCATCTTCTGCAGCACGATTCATAGAAAGAATTGCATCATCAACCAATTTATTTCCACCGGGAATTTTACTCACCATATCTGATATTTTTTGAGCTTCGGGTGGTAATAATATTTTCAATGCAGCATCTTTAAAGAAACCGTCAACTGCAGAAAGTTTAGATCCACTTTTTTGAGCACCCAAGGTTAATGCTTCTTTTAAACCGTTCACAATATCACTATTGGATAACTGTGAAGATTGGGGAATTTGATTTATAACAGAGTTAGTCTGTATTGCAGATTGTTTGATTAAACTTTTTAGATTTTGTGCATTAGCAGTATATATAGAGAAAAAAAGTACTGCTAAAAAAACTGTAAACTTTATACTCATAGTATATGATGTTTTAAGATAAATCTAATTTATTGATGATTCATAAAAAACTATATTTCCTTCTTTATCTATTCCCTGTATTGTAATTTTATAGCCTTTACTAATATCGTTATTAAAAAAACGTACAAAGTAATTACCATCTTTTTGTTTTTTTATATTAGGATTCCAGTAAAAAGTCTGTCTTTTATCAATCAGGCTATTATTAATATTTGGATATTTTAAATAATCAGGCGAATAAAATTCTCTTGATGCTGATGCAAATCCTTGTATTTCCATTTTGGTGAAAGTCTTGTCAAAAGGGGATCTGACATTTACCCCTTTTTTTGTATAAATGGCAATCATTCCACTATTTGCACCCCAAGGAAAAGCTGTATTGCCTTTATACACTTTCACCAATGCAACATCATCCGGATTTAAATTATCTATAAAAGCAGCATCTACTTGAATTTCATTTAGCATAAACATAATACTTGAATTACCAGCAGATGGGTCTTCAGATAAACCCAATAATCCATCATTTCTTGTAAATCGAGCAGTTGCACCACCAGAACCAAATTGACCACCAAATGGTTCTACTTCGAAACCGGATATTTGCATACGTAAATATTGCCATATATTACTCATTCCCTTAGCATCAGCAAAATCTATTGTATTATCACTATTTTCAAAAATTGATGAAACATACACTTTTTGTAAAGAATCTATTCGAGATAATTTCTTAGCTGTAACAGTAACATTAGCCAAGGTTGTATTACCAAATTCAAGTGACTCAATTTTTCCAAGTTCGGCATAAATATTTTGAGCAAAAGCAGTTTTACGATTTGAAATATCGGATGTATCCAAATTTTCGGTACTAATAAATGAAGATCGTTTTAGTGAATCAATGTAAGAAGGATAGATGGTAACATCTACTGGTAATTTTTGCTTTTTATTGTTTTGACCTTCATAAAATACCGTTGCCTTTTGTTTAAAGTTTAATGAATCTAAAATAAATTCACCCTTATCAGTTAAATAAGCATCAGCTAAAATTTTGGTGCTATCTTCTCCTTTAATAATTAAAGCAACTTTCCCGTCTTTGATTATATCTTTTCTATCACTTTTACTAACACGCCCTTTTATTGAAATTGCAGATTCGATTGGGTACTTTAGAGATAGTTCACTGTTAGATATTATTTTTTTCCAATTAAACCTTCTCCAGCCTTGAGTCATAAGCAATAAATCCAAATTCTGTAATGTAGTATCAGCTTTGTTTGCAAAATAATAACCAGGGTTTATAACTGTTCCTTTAATATCACTTGTAAGTAACAAATTAGATAATATATTGTTATTAAGACAAACCTGATTATCTGCATCACTACTTTTTATTAAAACACTAATATTACCAGACGATATACTATCTATATTAAAAGCTAAAATATTTTCTCCCCTACTCTTTAAGTCTTTTTTTGAAAAAACGATTGAAGGTGTGTTTATTTTATAGTTTTCGCAAAAAGCTAAACGTTCAGTTAAAGGATTAGAAAGTGTATCAAATACAGTAAAATGAACAATGCCTGGAGGTAAATTTTTTTTAGAAATTGCCGCTGCAGTTTTAGCATTATTAAAGTCAAAAGCGCCTACATATACCAACTGACCATTTACATGTGCAATTAATAAAAGATTATTGTATTTCTCTTTGTTAATCTCTGCCCTATTAACTAAAGCAAAAAAACGATTTTTTGTATTTTGAATGGTTAAAGAAACACCTTCATCAATTGGTTTAGGAAGATTAAAAGTTAGTTTTTCTCCAAGTTGGTTTTGAATAATTGCCTGATAATGATCCAAAGTATTTGGTTCAATTTCAAACGTACCCATACCATCATGTTTTGTATAAAATTTGGTAACTATAGAATTTGTATTATTTACTATTGTACCTTCTAAGTTTAAGGGCATTCCAAATTGATTCGTAATTTTAAATGCAACTTTATTTTTAACTCCAGCAATTAAATTACCACCTTCTGGGAAAAAACTGACTACAACTTGTTCTTTTATTTTACCATAAATTTTTTTTGTATAATCTGCCCCATATATAAAAATAGGTTGCTTTGCAACAAAATCTGAAAAATTAAGCATCCAAAGTGTATAAGCATTGATGCTATAATTTCCACTTTGTTGTTTTTTATTTATAAAAAAATTACCATGAGAACTACCTGAAGAATCTATTTTATACATTTTCTTGTCTAAAACTTCTCCACTTTCATTTACCAACTCTACGTAAATAATTCTACTTAAAAAGGTTGGCTTATCATTATAGGTGCAGATTGTTTTAAACCAGATATCTTCCCCCGAAACATAGCTTTTTTTGTGTACCTGTATAAATACTTTTTCTTGTGGAT
>CANGUS010000237.1 GCA_947457085.1 Bacteroidota bacterium | reverse complement strand
CTTTTAGCGACTACATCGAAAACCTAAAAAATAATACTTAGATTGCTTCGTGCCTCGCAATGACGCTACGGAACTGGGTGTGTTGTTTCGAGTTAGCTCCATTATTTAGAAGCAGTAGTAATGAGGTGACGTCACTGCGAAGCATGAAGCAGTCTAAGTAAACTATATCCCAAAGCCTAGATTGCTTCTGTTGTCCAAAGCGACAACATCGCAATCACGCTTCGGAATTGAGCGGGTTGTTTCGCGCTAGGCAAGGGCAAATAAGTATTGACTAGATTTTTTTTATATACTAATTGATTAATCATTAATTTCGTATCCTAAAAATAAAAAACATGAACGAAGCCATTCGCAATATAGAACCTAAAGAAGTTTGGAATCATTTTACTGATTTAAATACCGTACCTCGACCTAGTAAAAAAGAAGAACGAGTAATCGCTTTTATGAAAGCCTTTGGTGAAAGCCTGCAATTACCTACCTATGTAGATGAAGTAGGCAATGTAATTATTAAAAAACCAGCAACTCCTGGTATGGAAAATAGAATGACCGTATGCTTACAAGGTCATATTGATATGGTGCATCAAAAAAATGCCAGTACGGTTTTTGATTTTGATACACAAGGTATTGAAATGATGATTGATGGCGATTGGGTGCGTGCCAATGGCACTACCTTGGGTGCAGACAATGGTATGGGGATAGCCGCATCCATGGCTATATTATCAAGCACAAGCATTGCGCATCCTGCTATTGAAGCCTTGTTTACCATAGATGAAGAAACAGGCATGACGGGTGCCATAGGTTTACAAGGAGGTTTATTAGATGCCGAAATCATGTTGAACTTAGATACTGAGGATGATGAAGAATTAACCATTGGTTGTGCGGGTGGAGTAGATGTGACTGGAACGGGAACCTATGAAACGCAAGCGGTAGATGCAAATGCAGTTGCTTTCAAAATTACAGTAAAAGGCCTAACAGGTGGACATTCAGGAATGGACATCCACAAAGGCAGAGGCAATGCCAACAAATCAATGAACCGACTTTTAGTAAATGTTGCGAATGATTTCGGTGCACAAATCCACTCAATTGATGGGGGTAGTTTACGCAATGCCATCCCTAGAGAAAGCAATGCCATAGTAGTGGTTTCGAAAGAAAAAGAAAATGCATACAAGACTTATTTAACAGAAATGAATGCTACCTACCAAGCAGAATATCATTTTACAGATCCTAACTTAGTCGTGCTTTGCGAATCTACTGATTTGCCTACCACCGTTTTAAACAAAGACTTTCAATATAAATTGATTCGAGTAATTTATTCATTGCATGCTGGTATTTACCGAATGGATAGCAACATTGCAGGCTTGGTACAAACGAGTAACAACGTAAGTAGAATTTTGGTACAAGATGGTTCTTATAGCATTCAAAATTTAACGCGTAGCAGCAACAATACCGAAAAAATGGATTTGGCTGATGCATTGAAATCTTCTATGGAATTATTGGGTGCAACAGTAACATATGGCAGCAGTTATCCGGGTTGGAATCCAAATCCAGAAGCTAAAATTGTGAAGTTGATGGTGGATTTATATTCAAAAATAAATCATGGAGAAAAACCCGCGGTGAATGCATGTCATGCAGGTTTAGAATGTGGTATTTTAGGCACCAATTATCCTGCTATGGAGATGATTAGTTTCGGGCCAACCATCACCGGTGCACACAGTCCGGATGAACGAGTAAACATAAAATCAGTTCAAAAGTTCTGGCATTATTTGGTTGAAACCTTGAAAGAAATCCCTTTAAAATAAATACGAATTACGTAATTGTTTTTAACTTATAAACAAAAAACTCGAACAGATTGGTTCGAGTTTTTTTTATGTAGGAAACACTCAAAAAGAGTCGCATGTATGCGGCATTTTGTCATTGAATAAAATGTTTAAAGAAATAAGAGGTCATTATTGTCACTTTCTTATTATTAGCATACTTTTGGATATCTGTAAATAAATAAAAATAATTTAAGAATGAATCCAAACGAATTTAATAAATATGCTATCAAGCATCATGGAATAAGCAGTGCGACGTTACATAATTTTTCATCTCATATCAATAAACAAATCACCAATTTAACTCCTTATATCATTGAGGAACGCCCAATGAATGTGGCGAGTATGGATGTATTTTCTCGTTTGATGATGGATCGAATTATTTTTTTAGGAGAAGGAATTAATGATTATGTAGCGAATATTGTAACGGCTCAATTGTTGTTTTTAGAAAGTACGGATAGAACCAGAGATATTCAAATGTATTTAAATAGCCCAGGAGGTAGCGTATATGCAGGTTTAGGTATTTATGATACCATGCAAATTATTCAACCAGATGTGGCAACTATTTGTACAGGGATTGCGGCGAGCATGGGAGCGGTATTGATGTGTGCAGGTGTAAAAGGAAAAAGAACAGCTTTGAAACATTCTCGTGTAATGATACATCAACCATTAGGTGGTGCAGAAGGACAAGCCAGTGACATTGAAATTACCGCTCGTGAAATTGGTAAATTAAAGAAAGAATTATACGACATCATTTCTTACCACAGTGGTCAGCCATTTGAAAAAGTATCGGCTGACAGTGATCGAGATTATTGGATGACTGCCGAGGAGGCAAAAGCCTATGGCATGGTGGATGAGGTATTAACTCGAAATCCAAAAAAAGAATTATAAATTCAAATCAAAAGCCAACAATTTGTTGGCTTTTTTTATATTTACCAAATGAAAAAAATAGGATTGCTAGGATGTGCTTTGCTTGTATCAATGATCAGTTTTGGTCAAGCAAAAAAAAAGGGGAATCAAAAGAAAGGAGTGGCTAATAAAAATGCTGCATCTGTTAAACAAACTTCCAAACCAACAATCGCTGAGGAAATACCACCCAATGAGAAAAGTAAAATTGATAAACCAATAGAAGTTTTGGCTGAATATCCTGGTGGTACGAGTAGGCTCATTGATTTTTTATCAAAAAATATAAAGTATCCGCAAGCAGCATTAGAGAGTGGCGTTAAAGGTAGAGTGGTGGTTTCTTTTAAAGTTTGTACCGATGGGCAATTATGCGATTTGAAAGTGGTTAAAGGATTAAGTAAAGAAACAGAGGAGGAGTCTATTCGAGTAATTAAG
>CANGUS010000236.1 GCA_947457085.1 Bacteroidota bacterium | reverse complement strand
TTTTTCAGAAGTATTTTATGCATTGACTGTTTTTTTAATTATTCGATTTCAAACTAGTTTTAAATTTTTTGAAATACATTTAACCAAACATTTTAGCTGGGTGATTATAAAAGAAAATTTTATGAAAGCATCGCCCATCATGGTGCAATATTTTTTAAGTATTGGTGCATGGGAAGTTTTTTTTATTTATGTAGAACATCTAGGAAAATCAGAGTCAGCTATTTCCCAACTCCTTCGCTCTGTATTTGGATTGGTGGGGGTTGCCGCATGGGCATTAGCATCTACCTGCAATTCAATGGTAAGTAATTTAATCGGTCAGGAAAAATTAAATGAAGTGATTCCATTAATTAAAAAAGTAGCTACGGTGAGTTTTTTAGTAGCCTTATCCCTGGGAATGTTATTACTCATTTTTCCGGAACATTTTTTACGAATATTAACCGATGATGAAATGCTTATTCAAGGAGGGATTGATTCCTTGCGTATTGTGGTTTTAGCCACATGGATGCTTTCTGTGTCTACCATTGTTTTTAATGGAGTTGTTGGTATAGGAGATACTAAAGTGAATATGTATTTTGAATTGACGGCTATCATATTCTATCTAATTTATTGTACCATTATCATCGAAAAAATGAAATTGCCTTTGCCATTTGCTTGGGGCTCCGAGTTTGTTTATTGGTTGAGTTTGTTTACTATGAGCAGTTTATATTTATATCAATGGAGAAAGAAGCAGGTTGTTGATTAGTTTTTTTAATGAATATCGGATTTGCTTTTAGGTTGTAAAAAAACGTTGCATCTTGTATTGAATTCTATTATGATTACAGAAAATACAATATAGATAAACTTTAATGATTCTCTAACAACTTATAGTGAAACAAAAGCCATTAAACACTTATTTTTGCAACTATGTATACAATTATTTCATCAACAAATCGAATAGGCAGTAACACACTGAAAGTTTCAAAACAATATCAAGCGTTTTTTAAAGAACAAGGCATTGACGCTAAATTGCTTTCGTTAGAAGATTTTAATTCTTTTTACAGAGATGAGAACTTCAATCAATTAGAAGCTGAATTTTTAGCACCAGCATCCAAATTTATTTTTGTTATGCCGGAATATAATGGAAGCTTTCCTGGCGTTTTTAAATTGATGATGGATATCAGTGATTTGTCAACATGCTGGAACTTTAAAAAAGTAATGCTAGTTGGGGTTGCTAATGGAAGAGCTGGA
Organism: Bacteroidota bacterium; assembly: GCA_947457085.1. GTDB lineage: Bacteria > Bacteroidota > Bacteroidia > Chitinophagales > Chitinophagaceae > OLB11. The sequence continues at coordinate 1,930 of CANGUS010000236.1, read as the reverse complement.
AATCTTCGGGGTATAGACATTATGACTAACATGTGTAACTACATGAAAATGCATGTATTTTATAATAAACTTCCAATTTCAGCTGTATCATCTGAAATAGAAAATGATGTTTTTGTAAAAGAGCAAACCATTCAAACGATTCAATCACAAATCGAAGGATTTATTAAATTTTAATATGTCAAAATCAAGAGGGCTCGGTTTTGTTTTTTTAATTTTAATATTTGCAATCATTGAATATTATGCCTTTACTGCCATCCGTTTTTCGATTCGAAATGTAAAAAATCCATACAAAACCTCTATTCTAGTAACTTATATAGCTATTACATTACTTTGGTTTCTCTCCATTGCGATGTTCCCTGTATTACGAACTATGGATATGAGCAAAGCAATGAGAAACTTCTTAGTGAGTTTTTCTATGGGGATTTTAATCACAAAAATTTTAATTGCTATTATTTTATTAATTGATGATTTAAGAAGAGGAACTACCCACTTGTTGAGTTTGTTTTATAATAAAGAAACAATGCCATTGGTTCTTGAAAAAGGAATGAGTCGCTCTGAATTTATCAATAAATTTGCGTTGCTTTTTGGTGGAACCATATTTGGTACGATGCTTTATGGAATGAGCAATCGTTATAATTATACCATCAAAAACATTTCACTTTCATTTGCTAATTTACCCAAAGCATTCAAAGGAATGAAGATTGTGCAAATTTCTGATATTCATTCTGGTAGTTTATCTGATTTAACTGCGGTTGAAAAAGGGATAGAAAAAATAAATGCAATCAATGCAGATGCTATTTTCTTTACAGGGGATTTGGTAAATAATAAAAGTGATGAAGCAGAAGATTTTATTCCTATTTTTTCTAAATTAAAAGCCAAGCATGGGGTCTTCTCTATTTTAGGAAATCATGATTATGGCGATTATGTAGAATGGGAAAGTAAAGCGCATAAAAAAGCCAATTTAGAAAGATTGAAAGAAATTCATAAAGAAAATGGCTGGCGATTATTGTTAGATGAGCATATTGTATTGGAGCAAGAAGGAGAAAAAATTGCGCTCATTGGGGTTGAAAATACCAGTTTTAAAAATCGTTTTCAAACCTACGGCAGTTTAGAAAAAGCCTATAAAGGATCAGAAATTCATCCTTTCAAAATTTTATTAAGCCATGATCCTTCTCATTGGGATGGCGAGATAAACTCAAATTACAAAGACATTGATTTAACCTTAAGCGGACATACTCATGGATTTCAATTCGGAATTGATATTCCTTGGTTGAAATGGAGCCCAATTCAATATGTTTACAAACAATGGGCAGGTTTATATCAGAAAGACAATCAGCATTTATATGTCAACAGAGGTTTTGGATTTTTAGGCTATCCCGGCAGAGTAGGGATCATGCCCGAAATAACCGTGATTGAATTAGTGTAATTCACCTTATGTGCATCCTTGATAAATTTTAAACAATATATAAAAAATGAAAATACTCATGGTTTGTCTGGGCAATATTTGTCGATCTCCAATAGCAGAAGGCGTATTGCAAGATTTAGCAAACAATCATAACTTAAACTGGACAGTTGAAAGTGCAGGAACCAATCAATTTCACATAGGAGAAGCACCTCATAAAAGTTCCCAAAAAGTATGTAAAGAAAATGGAATTGATATTTCTCATCAGCGAGCACGTAGATTCAAAAAGGAAGATTTCGTGGAGTATGATTTGATTTATGCTTTGGCAACCGATGTGATTGATGAAATGAAAATCTTAACACAGCCCCATTTTAATGAAACAAAAGTACAGTTGTTATTAGATGTAATTTATCCTGGTGAAAACAAATCAGTTACTGATCCATGGTATGGAACAGAAGCAGGGTATTATCCTGTTTTTGAAGAAATAAAAAAATGTTGTGAGGCAATTCTGACACAATACAAATAATG
>CANGUS010000235.1 GCA_947457085.1 Bacteroidota bacterium | reverse complement strand
TGTCCTTTATTAATAGCAATTTCTTCAATGGCGTTACCCATTTTTCCGTATCCAATGATTGCAATTTTCATTTAGTAAAAGTAATCAAAAAAATATTGAACCAAATAAATTATTGAGTGATTTAATGAATGCATAAGATAAAGTGCTAGATTTTGATAGATACAAAAATCGATGTTTCGATAATTTTATTTCGATAAAATATTTTTCTAAAAAATTATTTTTTAAGATAAATAAAATTTGCTCCTTGCACTTATTAGAATTATTGTGCTGTTGTTACACCTGGCTTTAACAATCTTCTTAATAAACTTTCTAATTCAGTAATTGAATTTATTTTATCAACGATCAACATAAAATTGGTACCCACATTTTTTAATCGGGCACCTTTAATTTGAAACTGAATGACATCTAAAATATGTTTAAAAGTATCGCTTTCAAAATAAGGAGAATCTGGGTTCGATACAAAATATAATCGCAATTGAGTGTTTTTTAACATCACTTTTTCAAAGCCAATTTCTTTGCCTAACCAACGCACTTTTAAAGCTATGAATAAATCATGAACTTGTTTGGGAATAGGTCCAAAACGATCTATCATTGAACTTCTAAAGTTCTCTAATTCTTCATCTGTTGCACAATCATCCAAGTGGGTATAAAGCGATAACCGTTCAGCAATACTTTCTACATAGAAATCGGGTATAAGAATTTCTAAATCAGTATCTACATTGCATTCACTTACATAATCTTCTTTATCTAAAATTTGATCTTTAAAAACATCTTTGAAATCAGTATGTTTCAATTCACGAATGGCTTCATTTAAAATTTTTTGATACATTTCAAATCCAATCTCTGTGATAAATCCACTTTGTTCGCCACCCAACATATTACCCGCACCTCGAATGTCTAAATCTTTCATTGATATTTGAAAACCACTTCCGAGTTCACTAAACTGTTCTATGGTTTGTAATCGTTTTTTAGAATCGGAAGGAAGCAAAGCCAATGATGGAGCCAATAAATAACAAAATGCTTTTTTATTACTTCGACCCACACGACCTCTTAATTGATGTAAATCACTCAAACCAAATTGATGTGCATTATTAATAATCATTGTGTTTGCATTGGCAATATCAACACCACTTTCAACAATATTTGTACTTACTAATACATCATATTTATGCGCCATGAAATCCAAAATAGTTTCTTCTAACTCATCCCCTTCTAATTGACCATGCGCCATCCCAATACTAATATCAGGACACAATGCTTGAATTCTTGCTTTCATCTCAGCCAAGCCTTGCACTCGGTTGTGTACAAAAAATACTTGTCCACCTCGCTCTGTTTCATAATAGATGGCTTCTTGAATTAACTTGTCGTCAAACATGGCTAATTCTGTATGCACAGGTTGTCTATTGGGCGGAGGGGTGTTGATGATGGATAAATCTCTGGCACCCATTAATGAAAATTGAAGGGTTCTTGGAATAGGAGTAGCAGTTAATGTCAGCGTGTCTACATTGGCTTTTATACCCCTGATTTTTTCTTTCGCTCCAACACCAAATTTTTGTTCTTCATCTATAATTAATAATCCTAAATCTTTATATTTTACATCTTTTCCAAGCAGGGCATGTGTACCAACAATGATATCAATTTTTCCTTCTTGCAAACGAAGGAGAGTATCCTTTTTTTCTTTGGCAGATTTAAATCGGTTTAAATAATCAACCGTGCAAGGAAAATCTTTTAAACGTTCTTTTAAGTTTTGATAATGTTGATAGGCTAGGATAGTCGTGGGTACTAAAATTACCGCTTGTTTGCCATCCACAACACTTTTAAAAGCTGCTCGAATAGCCACTTCTGTTTTGCCAAATCCTACATCTCCACAAACTAATCTATCCATGGGAGATTCGCTTTCCATGTCTTTCTTCACATCTACAATTGCCTTGTATTGGTCTGGTGTATCTTCATACATAAAAGAGGCTTCTAATTCGGTTTGCATATAGGAATCTGGCGAAAACTGAAATCCTTTTGAGGCTTTTCTTTCAGCATACAATTTTATTAAATCAGAGGCAATGTCTTTGACTTGTTTTTTGGTTTTGTTTTTTAATTTTTCCCAAACACCACTTCCAATTTTATGCATTTTAGGTTCTGTGCCATCTTTGCCAGTATATTTTGTGATTTTATGTAAGGAGTTAATATTTACATATAGCACATCATTGTCTTTGTATATTATACGAACAGCTTCTTGCATTACTCCATTCACATCTATTTTTTGTAAGCCAGAATAACGCCCAATACCGTGATCAATATGGGCAATAAAATCACCAGGTTGTAATTCTCTCAATGTACGTAAACTCAATGCTTTGCCTTGTGAATAGGCTTGCTTCATTTTGTATTTATGGTAGCGTTGAAAAATTTGGTGATCAGTATAACAAACGATTTTTAAATCGTTATCAATAAATCCTTGTGCAATTGAAATAGGAATTGGGGTAAATAAAATATTTGCCTTTAATTCTTCGAAAATGCTACGTAACCGTTCAAGTTGTTTTGGATTTTCAGAAAAAATAAAAATGTTATAATGTGCAGCAGTTCTATCTTGTAAATCTTTAATTAATAATTCAAAATTTCGATTAAATGACGGCTGTTCATTGGTATGATATTGAAATTCTTTACGAACAGGCATTTCCAAATTTTCGGCAGCAAACCCTTTCGAAAATTCTATAATTGTTCTTTCTTTTAAGGATGCAATGATTTTTTCTACAGTGGTAAAATCATTGGCTGTGATGTTAATTTCATCTTCTTTTTCATTTAAAACAACTATAGTTCCTTTGTCGGCAACATATGCTTCTAATTTTTTTATTCGTTCAATGGTATGTTCTGTATCCCGAATCCAATAAATGGTATTATCAGGTAAAAAATCAAACAAGGAAATTTTTTCTTGATTTTCAAAATGGGTTTCAATGTTAGGGATAATTGTTACTTGTAATAATTTTCGTTCAGATAATTGAGTTTCAGGGTTAAAGATTCTAATTGTATCTACTTCATCATCAAATAACTCAACCCGATATGGATTTTCATTTCCAAAACTATAGATGTCGATAATACCACCTCGTATAGCAAATTGCCCTGGTTCGAATACAAAATCTACTTTACTAAATCCCATATCTACCAAAAACTCAAATAAGAAATCAGTATCTAATTTTTGGCT
>CANGUS010000234.1 GCA_947457085.1 Bacteroidota bacterium | reverse complement strand
TAGCCGCTATAATAATCAATGCGAATTCATTATCATAAAAATAAACTGCTAATGCATTAAAAAGAAAAATAACAGGATAAATCACCAAAGTCGTCAATGAATTATTTTGCCGAGTAAGATTTCTAAAAATCAATTGATGCACATGTTTTGAATCAGGGTGAAGTGGGGAAAGTTTATGAATCAAGGTTCTACGAGAAAAAGAAAAAATCACTTCCCAAACTGGGTAAATTAAAGTACCCAATGCATACCAAGGTGAAATGGTTGAATGTCTTTTCACAATCATAATGGTGACAACAGCCAATAAAAATCCTAAACTATAAGCTCCTCCATCTCCTAAAAATATTCTACCGAATGGAAAATTAAATACGATAAATCCTAAAATAGAGGCAATACACACCAATGAAATATATGCCATAACATAATCATGTAGCAGAATGCTGACAAAAAAATGGGTTGCAAAAATCAATAAACTCACCCCTGAAGCTAAGCCATTAAAGCCGTCTATCAAATTCACCCCATTAATTAATCCCAAAATTGCAATCAGTGTGATAAAAACCCCCATTGCATAAGGAACCTGAATGAATCCAAAATCGAGTACGACTGCATCCGTTAAATATATTGCCATAAATGCAGAAACACTCATTATCGTTAAGCGACGCAAGGGCGAAATTTTAGCTAATAAATCTTCTAAAAAACCAGCTAAAAATGCAGGTATAATGCAAAGAATAATTCTAAAGCCTAACTCCATATCTTTTACCATAAACAATAATGATACGAAAATACCTAAACCTCCAATCCGAGGTGTGGGCGTTGTATGCATTTTTTGAGGCAAATCTGATAAATGGTCATCTATAAATATGCCACTTTTGTGTGATAAATCGATCACTAAGTAATTCGTTACCAACGAAACCAGAAAGGCACCAATAATATAAATGAATAACGAATAATCCATAGAATGAAGGCAAATGTAACAATTCTTAAAAAGAAATCAAAATATACATTTTTCTAGTATGACTTTTCAACATTTATAAAAAAAGTATCGTTTGTATACATTTCTTCAATTTTTAAATTTAGTTTCGCACAATTATTTTATTTAAACATGAATTTACACGAATATCAAGCTAAAGAGCTATTAAAAAAATACAACGTGCCTGTTCAAAATGGGATTGCTTGTACTACAGTGGAAGAAGCGGTAAACGCTTACAAAGAAATTAGTGCTAAAACCAATACTAAATTTGTAGTGGTAAAAGCGCAAATCCATGCAGGTGGAAGAGGTAAAGGAAACTATAAAGAAGTACCCACTCAACATGGTGTTCAAGTAGTAAAAAGTGAAGAGCAAGCTAAAGAGGTGGCTACAAACATGATTGGCAACACCTTAGTGACTATTCAAACTGGCGATGCTGGGAAAGTAGTTTCTAAATTATTTGTAGCTGAAGATGCTTATTATGAAGGCCCTAGTGAGCAAAAAGAATTTTATTTATCTATATTACTAGACAGAAGTACTAAGAAATATGTTTTCATGTACAGCACGGAAGGTGGTATGAATATTGAAGATGTAGCACACAATACACCTGAATTAATTTTTAAAGAATGGATTACACCAGGCACTAAATTAATGCCTTTCCAAGCTCGTAAAATAGCATTCAACTTAGGCTTAAGTGGTGAAGCATTTAAAAACTGTGTAAAATTCGTAACAAATTTATATGAAGCATTCAGCAGTTTGGATTGCGATATGCTTGAAATTAATCCTTTATTCAAAACAAGCGACGATAAAATGATTGCCGTTGACTGTAAAATGAATTTAGAAGATAACGCTTTAATTCGCCACAAAGATTTAGTTGAATTAAGAGATAAAACAGAAGAAGATCCTACTGAAGTGGAAGCAAGTGATAGCAACTTGAACTATGTAAAATTAGACGGAAACGTGGGTTGCATGGTGAATGGTGCTGGTTTAGCTATGGCTACTATGGATATGATTAAATTATGCGGTGGCGAACCTGCTAACTTTTTAGATGTAGGTGGTGGAGCGAACGCAACAACCGTTGAAGCTGGTTTCCGTTTGATTTTGAAAGATCCTAACGTAAAAGCTATCTTAGTTAACATTTTTGGTGGTATTGTTCGTTGTGACCGTGTAGCTCAAGGTGTGGTAGATGCTTACAATGCAATTGGAGAAATTAAAGTGCCGGTAATTGTTCGTTTACAAGGTACCAACGCAGAAGCTGCTAAAGAATTAATTGAAAAATCGGGCTTAAAAGTTCAAAGTGCTATTTTATTGAGCGAAGCTGCTGAATTAGTAAACAAAGCAGTCGCTTAAATTATATCATAACAGTATATATCAAAGGCACGTTTTTAAAACGTGCCTTTTTTTTATTTTTCCTAAAATTGGATTGTTACGTATTAATCTATTGAATGAGTATTCTATTCGTTGAATGTTCTATTAATTAAAAACATAAAAAGTAATAAATAAATAAGGTTGAATTGGATATCACACATGGGTATAATTATTCAAAAAAATCAAATTAATTTTTGAAAGATTTTTTTTTTACAAAACAAAATCGTTATTTAGACGCATGGCACAAGTTTCACATTTAGCAAATACCTTAATTCCTTCCGAAATTATTAAACTCGGCAATGAAATTAATGACAGAATCAGACAAGGGGCAACCATTTATAATTATACCATTGGCGATTTTGACCCCAGTATTTTTCCAATTCCCCAATTGTTGGAAGATGAAATAGTACAAGCCTATAGAAATAAAAAAACAAATTATCCTCCCGCTAATGGGATTATTGAATTGCGTCAAGCACTATCTACTTGGCTTAAAAACAAAGCCGGCTTAGATTATGATGCCAATTCTTTTTTAATTTCAGGTGGTGGCAGACCCTTGATATATGCCGTTTACCGCACCATTTGTGACAAAGGTGAAAAAGTAATTTATCCCGTTCCATCTTGGAATAATAATCATTACACTCACTTTGTGGAAGGTGAACACATTTGCATAGAAACCACTGAAGCTTCTAATTTTTTACCTACAGCTGAAACCTTAATTCCTCATTTTGGAGAGGCTACTTTGTTAGCACTTTGTTCCCCATTAAATCCAACAGGAACTGTATTCTCAAAAGAACAATTAAGCAAAATTTGTAAAGCGGTTATGGCCGAAAACAAACGTCGTGGACCAGACAAAAAACCTTTGTATATTTTGTATGACCAAATCTATTGGACAT
>CANGUS010000233.1 GCA_947457085.1 Bacteroidota bacterium | reverse complement strand
AGAAATTCATTTGATAATAGAATTACGCAATTATTTGAAATTAATTATCCAATTATTCAAGGAGGAATGATATGGGCTTCTGGATGGAAATTGGCATCTGCCGTGAGTAACGCTGGCGGTTTAGGATTAATTGGAGCAGGTAGCATGTATCCAAATGTTTTAGAAGAACATTTAATAAAATGTAAACAAGCCACTGATAAACCATTTGGAGTTAATTTACCATTATTATACCCTGATATAGAGAAGCATGTAGAATTGATACTTAAATATCAAGTTCCTATTGTATTTACTTCTGCAGGCAATCCTAAAACATGGACCCAAATATTAAAAGACAATGGTATTAAAGTGGCACATGTAGTTTCGAGTGCTAAATTTGCATTGAAATGCCAAGATGCAGGAGTGGATGCAGTTGTTGCAGAAGGATTTGAAGCGGGAGGTCATAATGGAAGAGAGGAAACAACCACCATGTGTTTAATTCCTGCAGTTAGAGATATATTAGATATTCCGTTAATAGCAGCAGGTGGTATTGGAGATGGAAGAGCCATGATGGCTGCCATGGTATTAGGAGCAGAAGGCGTTCAAATGGGAAGCCGATTTGTTTGTACGCATGAGGCATCAAGTCATATTCATTTTAAAAATAGCATTCTTGATGCAAAAGAAGGGGATACTGAATTGATGTTGAAGAAATTGACACCTGTTCGTTTATTAAAAAATGAATTTTATCATCAGGTGAAAATAGCAGAAGATCATTGTGAGTCAATTGAATCATTGAAAGAAATTTTAGGAAAAGCAAGGGCTAAAAAAGGTATGTTTGAAGGCGATTTAATAGAAGGTGAATTAGAAATTGGACAAGTCTCCTCCATGATGCAAAATATCATATCTGCAAAAGAAGTGGTACAAAATACATGGAATGAGTTTAACAGCCTTTTTGTGTCAATAAATGAAAGGAGTTAAGATTATTTTACTATTTTTGAGGTATTATAAGAAGTATGAAAAAATTAATAATATGTTTATTGTTTTTGTTTCCATTGATAACCAATGCGCAAATAGGTAATAATGACCATCCATATAGTACCAATCCGTATCAAAATCCGTATGATGGGCCATATACTCCAACATCTAATTCAAAAGAAAAGGGAGATGATAATAATTCATCTAATAATGCTCAAAAAGATCAATCTAAAAATAATGGAATCAATCAAAATATAAATTCTATTCAAAATCAGGAAGCCATTCGAAATCAATTAAAAGATATGAATTCTCCTGAGGCACAATTGCAAGAATTATACAAAACAGATCCTGATTATCAGCGTTATTTAAATAGCACAATGGAGTTTTCAAAAGCGGACTCTTTAAAAGCTGTAAAAGATTCCATCAGAAAAGATTCTTTAACGAATCCCAAAATCAATTTAAAAAAAGTGTATGGGGCGAATTTCTTTTCGAATAATAATATTTTTGATTTGTCTGACAAATCATCCACAGCACCACCGATGGATTATCGATTAGGCCCAGGCGATGAAATCGTAGTTTCGCTTTGGGGAGGAGCAGAATTGCAACAAAATTATACGATTGCGAAAGACGGATCTATCTTTCCTAAATTGGTTGGTAAAATTTATTTACAAGGATTAACATTAGATGCAGCCTCGAATTTAATTAAATCACAATTTAGGAAAATAGTTGCAGCCAACACTACCATAGATGTTCAAATGGGAAAAGTGAGAACAATACGAGTAACCATATTAGGAGAAGTATTAAAACAAGGAACAGTAACTATTTCTGCATTTAATACAGCATTGAATGCATTGTTTAAAGCAGGAGGTTTAACGGAAATTGGTAATATGCGTAAAATTGAAATTAAACGAGATGGTAAAACAGTAGACGTAATAGATTTATATCAATATTTGAAAAGTGGAAAGTCTAGGGAAGAAGTTTATTTAGAAGACAATGATTATATTTATGTAGATGTCTATGATAAATTGGTAAAAGCAGAAGGCATGTTTAAACGGCCTATGTATTATCAATTGACAGATGATGAAGGGTTAAAAGATTTAATTTACTTCAGTGGAGGGCCATCTTCTAGTTCTAGAAATTCATTGATTCATATTAAAACAATTATTGATGAAGAAGAACGATATATTGATATTCCTGGAAAACAATATTTTGATGCAACAAGTTATGATGATATTATTTTAAACAATGGAGATGTTGTAAGTATTAAACCAATTAATGAAGGATTGAAAAATGTGATAAAAATTGAAGGTGCTGTAAATTATCCTGATGATTATGAAGTAAAGGACGGTGAAAAATTATCTAAAATTATTGCAAGAGCTGGAGGCTTAAATCCCTCGGCATATATGCCAAAAGCGTTTTTATTTAGAGGAAGTAATCAATTAGAATCGAACGGAATTAAAATAGTTTTAAACAAGTTAGAAGAGCATGATGTTCTTGTATATCCTGGTGATCGAATTAAAATTTTATCTGAAAAAATGTTTGAAGAAACCTATCAAATCGATGTCATTGGAAATGTACGCAAACCAGGAAAAATTCCATACTATAAAAATATGAGATTAAAAGACGCCTTACTTTTATGTGGCGGTTTAACCTTAGATGCAGAAAATGGCAGAATAGAAATTTCAAATATTGTGGATTCGGTAGATAAATACACCATTTCTAATAAGAATGGAGTCAATATAAAAACGGTTTCTATCAATGCTAATTTAGAGATTGATGAAGTTTCAGAAAATATTACGATTAAACCTTTAGATAGAATTTATATTAGAAGAAAAGTAGAATTTTTGCCTCAAGATAAAATTAAAATTATTGGTGAAGTTTCTTATCCAGGTGAATATGTTTTAACTCATAAAAATGAAAAAATTTCTTCTATTGTGAAACGAGCTGGTGGTATACTTCCCACAGCTTATGCCGAAGGTTCGAAATTAATACGAAAAGGAGTAGGACCAATTGTAATAGATTTGCCTGAAGCACTAACTAAAAATAATCTAAAAGCTGATTTATCCCTGAGAGATAGTGATATTATCATTGTTCCAACAGTTAATGATATTGTTACTGTAAAAGGAGAGGTACAGTCTACGATAAATATAAAATTTGATAAAGATTTTCAAGATGTTAATTATTACATAGGAAATGCTGGTGGATTTGGAGAAAGACCTTGGAAAAGCAGAATTAATGTAAAATATCAAAATGGAAGAATAAAGAAAACGACTAATT
>CANGUS010000232.1 GCA_947457085.1 Bacteroidota bacterium | reverse complement strand
TGATCAGTAACTTCTTGATTCATCATTTCTTCTTTTATAACAGGAGAAAAAATATAATCATCGTAGCTTTGAAAATGCAATCCTACATAATTAGTAGATTTTGCAAAGTTTTTTAATACTAATTCACCTAACATATTTTTTTTATTTGGTCTAGGGGTTTGATTACTTTGAAAACTGGCTTGATGTCCAAATTGTACTGAGTTCTTTTTTTGAATTTTACAAGCCAATGCAGTAATACAATCAAAGTCATTGATGATAATATCATAATTTTTAATAGGCAAGTCGCCTGCCTCTTTAATTATGCTAATTGGTTTTGTATTTTTAATAATATCCCAATAATTCAATCCACCACATTTGCTATAATGCAAACTCAATCCTTTACTTTTATACCGTATTGGAAAAGGCACATCTATATGAGAGTTGTTGCCACTCACAAAAAAATCTACATCACCCAGTTTTTGTAAATGCGGATACAATTGTGAAGCTCTACTTAAATGGCCATTACCAGTGGCTTGAACTGCGTAAAATATTTTCATTCAAATAATTATTTATAAGGGTTAAGACATTATCAAAATTTTATTCATCAAATCATTGATATTCAAAACAGGCTCTTCTTCTTTATCATCCACTGCATTTACAATTGATTTTTCTTCATATTGATAAATTGACCAACTTTTGTCAACATATTCTAAAGCCGTTAAATTCTCAACCCAGTCACCACTGTTTAGATAAATTACGCTCCCTTTTTCAGTCTCTACTACTCTATTTTGTTGTTTATGAATATGTCCGCAAATCACATAATCAAACTTTTTATCTATGGCAATTTCTGCTGCTGTAGTTTCAAAATTATTGATCCATGAAACTGCTTTTTTTACACTGTTTTTTACCTTTTTAGAAAAACTCATTTTCTCCTTCCCCATTTTTTCTAAACACCAATTAATCATTCTATTTAATAAAATAATTAAGTCATAACTTTTGCCTCCTATTTTTGCTAAAATTTTAGCAGAACCATTGGTAGTACTGTCGAATATATCTCCATGAAAAATCCATGCTTTTTTTTCATCAATTTCTAAAATATATTTATCTACTAAGTGTAAATTTCCAAAAGATAAATCAGTGTATTTCCGAAGCATGTCATCATGGTTTCCTGTTATATAAATAACTTCTACCCCTTGATTAGCCATTTTCATGATTCTGCGCAATACATTCATATGTGCTTTTGGAAAATAATTTTTGCTGAAATTCCAAATGTCAATGATGTCGCCGTTTAAAATTAATTTTTCAGGTTGGATTGATTTAAGATAGGTCAAGAGTTCTTTGGCGTGGCAGCCATATGTACCTAAGTGTACGTCACTTATTATTACTATGTCTAATGCTCTTTTTGGATTCATTATTTTATCACACAAAAGTGAAAACAAAATATGACCTAATTGTATCTTAAACTTTACTTAAATATTAAATCTAAAAAATTAAATAGAAAAACCGATCTCTAATTAAGTCATAAAATGAATATCAGCTATTTTTCTTGTAACACTAGAAAACCTACTTCATCAATGTGTTTTGCCTAGAAAGGCAGCGTAAACTAACTCCATGCAATTGAAGCAGCCCCTAAAATTGCTGCATGACTTTCATTTAATTCAGAGGGAAGTAGTTTCACTTTACCTTGGTAAATTTTCAAGAGATTTTCTTCCATATATTTTCGAGTTGGCTCAAAAATAAATTTTCCTGCTTGTGCTAATCCGCCAAATAATATAATCGCTTCAGGACTGGTGATGGCTATTGCATCTGCTAAACTTTGTCCTAATATTTTACCGGTAAAATCAAAAATGTCCAATGCAACTTTATCTCCATTCACAGCTGCATCATAAATATCTTTTGAAGTTATTTTTTCAATATTTCGGAGGGAGCTTTCTGTGGAATTTATATTTAATAACTCATTGGCAGTTCGCACTATTCCTGTTGCAGATGTATAGGTTTCTAAACAACCTTTTCTACCACATCCACACAATCTTCCATCTCTTACAGCAATTACGTGCCCCAATTCTCCAGCAAAACCATCGTGCCCATATATCATTTTACCATTGGCAACAAAGCCACTACCCACGCCTGTTCCTAAGGTTACCATGATAAAATCATGCATGCCCTTTGCTGCACCATACATCATCTCACCAATAGCTGCTGCATTCGCATCATTGGTAACGGTAGTTTCTAAATTAAATTTTTCTTTGAATAATTTAGCTAATGGAATAATCTCTCCCCAATTTAAATTAGGGGCGAATTCGATAGTACCATGATAATAATTACCATTAGGAGCCCCAATTCCAATTCCCTTACATTCAGTGATTCCTAATTTTAAAATTTGAGGTAAAAGCAAATCATAACATGCCTCTACAAAGCCTTCTATATTAGGAAAATGAGTGGTTGACAATTTAGACTCAAACAAAATATGTCCTGTTTTATCTACGATACCCATTACTGAATTTGTTCCACCAATATCAATGCCAATACTATATTGCATATTTTAAGATAGTTAAAATTTAATGGCTTGTGGGTGTATTTGCATCATAATCAATTCCTTGCTTTTGTAAAATATTTTTAACCGCAAAACCATACCAAGCTAAAAATAAAAAACAAACTACAGCAACCCAATAAGATTGTTGAATTCCAATTGAATCTGATAATTTTCCTTGCAAAGGTGGAATAATTGCACCGCCAACAATCATCATAATTAATAATGAAGATCCTTGAGTGGTATATTTACCTAAACCTGCAATGGCTAAATTAAATATACATGGCCACATGACACTGCAAAATAAGCCTGCACTCATAAATGAATAAAGGGCAATATCACCCGTTGTAAACAAGCCAACTAACATCATGATGCTTGCCGACAATCCAAAGAGAATAAGCGTTTTAGCAGGTTTGTCTTGTGCTAAAAAATTAGCAATAATAAATAGTACGATCCAGATTGCATAAATATATAAATCGCTGACATTTCCTTCTTTTATAAAATTAAAAAATAACACGACAGCAAATGCAATGAATGGAACAAGGATATTTAATAATTTTTTAGTTTGTTCACTAAAATTAAATACACTCATTGAGCCAGTCCATCTACCTATCATTAAACTACCCCAGTACAATGAAATATATTTTGCAATTTGTGTGTGATCTATCCCTTTAATTGTTTTGTCTTCAAGCAAAGCACCTAAATTACTTCCTACAGCTACCT
>CANGUS010000231.1 GCA_947457085.1 Bacteroidota bacterium | reverse complement strand
CCTATGCTGATATACTTACGTTTTATCCGAATCGATATATGGATAGAACCCAATTTACTAGAATAATGGATCTTCAGAATGAAGGAGATTATGTTCAAATAAAAGGGAAAATTACATACAGTGAAATTATTGGAGAAGGAAGAGCTAAACGATTGGTTTCTACGTTTAAAGATGAAACCGGGGTCATTGAATTGGTATGGTTTCAAGGAATCAATTGGATTGAAAAAATAGTAGCCAATGGAGGAAATTTTATCATTTTTGGTAAGCTAACTCGGTTTAACCAATTTTGGAATATCATGCATCCAGAAATGGAAAAAATAGAAGCACAAACTACTGAAACATTAAATAGTTTTTACCCTGTTTATCCATCTTCAGAAAAATTGAAAGCGCGAGGCATTACAGGAAAAATAATGGTGAAAATGGTCCAAGCACTGTTTGTACAATTACAACCATTTCATATTGTTGAAAATTTGCCTGACAATATTATCTCAGAAGCTAATTTAATGTCTAAATATCAAGCGGTTAGGAATATTCACTTTCCTGCTAACAACAATGATTTACAAAGAGCTACTTTTAGATTGAAATATGAAGAATTATTTATTCATCAAATAGGAATATGTAAATTAAAATTAAATTTAAGTCACATTCCTGGGTTCCTTTTTTTTAAAGTAGGAGATTATTTCAATGAATTTTATAAACATCATTTACCTTTTGAATTAACAGAAGATCAAAAAAAAGTTTTAAGAGAAATTCGATTAGATACGCAAACTGGCAATCAAATGAATCGCTTGTTGCAAGGTGATGTAGGAAGTGGGAAGACAATTGTGGCTGTGCTATGTATGCTACTTGCATTAGACAATGGTTTTCAAGCATGCTTAATGGCCCCAACTGAAATTTTAGCACAGCAACATTATGAAGGGATTCGTGATTTATTATCTCCAATAGGAATTCAAGTGGGCTATCTTTCTGGCAAAGTAAAAATTAAAGAGAGGAGAGATGTATTAAAAGGTCTTGCGAATGGAGAAATTCAAATCGTGATTGGAACACATGCACTATTAGAAGATCCAGTTGTTTTTTTCAATATTGGATTGGTCATTATTGATGAACAACATCGTTTTGGAGTCGCTCAAAGGGCAAAAATGTGGAAGAAAAATACTAAACCTCCTCATATTTTAGTGATGACTGCAACCCCCATTCCAAGAACCTTGGCCATGACAAGTTATGGTGATTTGGATGTTTCTGTAATTGAACATTTGCCCCCAGGTCGAAAACCTATTTCAACCATCCATCGAACCGAATTGTATCGCGCCAAAGTAATGGATTTCATTCGCAGTGAAGTAGATAAAGGAAGACAAGCTTATATTGTTTACCCATTGATTGACGAAAGTGAAAAAGTGGATTACGAAAATTTAGAAGCGGGCTATGAACAAGTAAAACAATTTTTCCCAGCACATAAGTACAATATTGCAAAAGTACATGGAAAGCAAGATGCAGAAACTCGTGAAAGCAATATGAATGGGTTTGTAAAAGGGAAAGCTCAAATTATGGTTGCTACCACGGTTATTGAGGTGGGTGTAAATGTCCCCAATGCCAGTGTAATGCTAATTGAAAGTGCAGAGCGTTTTGGATTATCACAATTGCATCAGCTCAGAGGGAGAGTAGGGCGAGGAGCCGACAAATCGTATTGTATTTTATTAACTTCAGATAAAATATCGGCAGTAGGCAGAGAGCGCATGTCAACGATGGTAAATGAAACCAGTGGTTTTGCCATATCTGAAAAAGACTTAGAACTAAGAGGGCCCGGTGAAATAGATGGTACCCGACAAAGTGGTGCTGCCGATTTAAAAATTGCGGACATTATTAAAGATGTAGGATTAATGGAATTAACCAGAAATAAAGCCATCCAATTATTGCAATCGGATCCAAATTTACAAACCCCTCAAAATCAAAATTTGCGCAATTTTTTGTTATCTAGAAAAGATAAAGAAGTATGGAGCAAAATAAGTTAATAGAAAGAATATATTTTCCCTAATAAAAAAATCCTAAACATTCGTTTAGGATTTTTTATTTGAGAATCTATTTAAACGCCTAAAGTGGCTCGTACTGTTTTTAAAATATCCAACACTTCTTCATTGGTATTGCCTTCAGCATATACTCGCAACAAAGGTTCGGTGCCACTGGCTCTGATCATTGTCCAACAATTATTAGGCAATTCATATTTAAAACCATCAATGAAATTTGTGTCTACAACATTGTATTTTCCAAATGCAGTAATCCCATTTTTACACATCGCAATTACTCGTTGTTTTTCTTCCTCTTTCAAGGTTAAATCATTTCTTTCATAATGAAATTCACCAATTACATCATAAATTTCTTGACATAATTCTTTTAAAGATTTTCCTGTGGCCATCATAAATTCATAAATTACTAAACCATCATAAATTCCGTCTCGTTCAGGAATATGTCCTTTTACGCTAATACCTCCACTCTCTTCACCGCCTACTAATACATCTTCATGCATCATGATTTCGCTGATGTATTTGAACCCAATTGGCGTAACTTCACATTCAATACCATATTTTTCACATAATTTATTTACACGAAGGGTAGTAGAAGCAGCAATAGCAACCTTGCCATTTAACTTTTTATATTTATGTAAATAATGAATTAACAATAAAATAATGTGATGGGAATCTACATACTTTCCATCTTCATCATACAGTGCAATTCGATCAGCATCGCCATCATTTGCCAAACCAAATTTTAATTCTGGTGTTGATTTTATCGTTTCAGAAAGTTCCAATAAATTTTTATGCAAAGGTTCCGGTGAAATGCCTTTAAATGATGGATTTACATCGCAATGTAATAATACAGCATTAGGAAACAACCTGCGAATCACATTTTGACCAGCTCCCCACATGGCATCATAAGCTATTTTAAAAGGCGATTTGTTCATAGCCTCAATATCAAATTTTGTTTTGATATAGTCAATATAATCTTGCTCTAAATCAACATATTCAATTAGCCCAGCCGTCTCATATTGCGCAATTTCTCCAATAATTTCCACTTCATGGTTTGGTATTAAATCTTCTACTTCTTGAATTTGATGAACTGGAGTTGGTCCGCCATGCGCACCTTTTAATTTGTATCCACTATAGCTTGGAGGATTGTGACTTGCTGTAATCACGACCCCTTGATCGGCTTTATATTGCAATACCCCAAAAGAGATCATTGGTGTGCTCACAAAGCCTTT
>CANGUS010000230.1 GCA_947457085.1 Bacteroidota bacterium | reverse complement strand
TAGTAAAGAACAATTAAGCAAAATTTGTGAAGCAGTTTTGGCCGAAAACAAACGCCGTGGACCAGACAAAAAACCATTGTATATTTTATATGACCAAATCTACTGGACATTGACGTTTGGTGACAGTGTTCATTACGACCCAGTAAGTTTGTATCCCGAATTGAAAGAATACACCATATATATTGATGGGATCAGTAAAGCTTTTTGTGCCACCGGAGTTCGGGTGGGTTGGGCATTTGGTCCCTCATTAATCATTGATAAAATGAAAGGAATTTTAAGTCATATTGGTGCTTGGAGTCCGATTGCCGAACAATTTGCAACAGCACAATACTTAAATCAACCTGCCATTGTAGATGCTGATCTAGAAAAAACAAAAGCTGCAATTTATGAACGTTTGCAAAGGATGCATGAAGGTTTTCAATCTTTGAAAAAAGAAGGTTTCCTCATCGATTCTATAGAGCCAATGGCTGCTATGTATTTGACCATTCAATTTAACCTAAAAGGTAAAATAACAGCTGAAGGAAACGAAATAAAAACAACACAAGATATGTCTGACTTCTTGTTGCAGAAAGCGGCTTTAGCAGTCGTTCCATTTGCTGCATTTGGGGCCGATAGAGAAAGTAATTGGTATCGTTTGAGTGTAGGTACATGCAAACTAGAAACTATTCCTGCGATGTTTAGTCAACTCAGAAATGCATTGAGCGAGTTAAAATAATAAATATTTCAACTCAATTATTTCATAATTTCATGTCCTAATTTGTCGCGTTTTGTTTGGAGGTATTTTTCGTTATGTGGATTGGCACAAATTTCAATGGCTACATTTTCAACAATCTCTAATCCATAACCCATTAATCCTGCACGTTTACGAGGGTTGTTCGTAATGAGTTTGATTTTTGAAACATTCAAACTACGCAAAATTTGAGCGCCAATGCCGTAATCCCGCTCATCCATTTCGAAACCTAATTCAAGATTCGCTTCAACCGTATCTCTGCCTTGTTCTTGCAATTTGTAGGCTTTTAATTTATTCAGCAATCCAATGCCACGACCTTCTTGGTTCATATACAAAACTAAACCCTTGCCAGCTTCTTGTACCATTTGCATGGCATATTGCAATTGCTCCCCACAATCACAACGAAGTGAATGTAGTATATCTCCTGTAAAACAAGAACTATGTACACGCAATAAAACAGGCTCGTCGATTTCCCAATCTCCTTTTTTAAGTGCATGATGTAGTTCACCGGTCTTTGTATTCTTAAAGGTAACCAATTCGAAATCGCCATATTTGGTTGGCATATTCACCCTAATTTCTTCGGTTACATAGTTTTCTGTCTTTAATCTATATTTAATTAAATCTTCAATTGAAATGATTTTGAGTTGATGCTCTTTCGCAATTTCTAACAAACGAGGCAATCGAGCCATTTCACCATCTTCATCCACAATTTCCACTATAACACCAGCTGGCTCAAAACCTGCTAAACGGGCTAAATCAATTGCTGCCTCTGTGTGCCCTGCTCTTCTTAAAACGCCTTCTTTGCGGGCTTTTAACGGAAATATATGACCTGGTTTTGCCAAATCACTGGACTTTGTAGCTGGATTAATTAATGCTTGTATTGTTTTTGAACGATCATTGGATGAAATTCCAGTAGTACATCCATGGCCTATTAAATCAACAGATACAGTAAATGCGGTTTGGTGCAATTCGGTATTGTCTTTTACCATCATTTGTAAACCCAACTCATCACATCTTTCTTCAGATAAAGGAGCACAGATTAATCCTTTCCCATGTTTACCCATAAAGGTAATGATTTCTGGAGTTGCGTTTCGGGCTGCAGTAAGAAAATCACCTTCATTTTCACGATCTTCATCATCTACTACAATGACTAATTTCCCGTTTTTGATGTCTTCAATAGCACTTTCAATAGAATCTAACATGCTGCAAAAGTACGTTTTAGTTGTTAGTTGTATGGTCTAAGACATAATGTTTTTTTTATGGAGTATTTATAAAGTCAAATAAATTGCTTTAAAACTTAATAACGTTTAAACTAAAAAGTAAAAATCGCATTTTAAAAATGATCCCATTAATTAGATAGACAATAATTCTTAAGTAAACGCTTGTAAGGCTATTTTTTTACTTTATTGATTTGAATATTTAATTTGATATTAAATGAATAATAGAAATCATTGTTCTTTGAATTTCCTCTTTGCCCTCCTACTCCATACGGCTGATTAGGATCAATGATGGCCGATTTATTTGTCATCAATTGAGCAATTTCTAAATCTTCTCCTGAAAAATAATTTCTGTAAACACTTGGATCTATATAAGTAGTACTCACATCATCTAAATAATCTGTAAATAATTTTCGACCTACAAACTCAAAACTCATGCTTGTTTTAGCACCTAAAAGATAATTGATTCCTACCCCAAAAGGGATATTAGTTTGGGTTAATTGATATGGTTTTCTATCGGCATATTCTAACATTCCTTGCCCTTCCGTTTTTAAAGGAGCTAAATCTACCAACACATAATCTTGCGAAATTTCATCATAATAACTTCCTTGTGGATTAAATGTAAATCGACCAATTCCTAATAATCCATAAGGTTGTAAGGCTGATTGAAACAAACCTTTTTTACGATTCAATATTTTAAATGGATAAATCTCAATCATGGCAGACCATTCAGATAGCTTAGTAGTAAAATCTAAATTTCGCTTGTAAATATCATATGAAACGTCATTAGGATCTTTATAGGGCACATCACTATCGCTCGCAGCAACCTTGCCTGCATGATAAGAAAATCGCAAACCAACAGCCTCTCTCCAATTTTTAGTTAAGGAGATACCATACATAAAGGTTTGGTTTGTGAAGTGATTGTTTTTTAAAAACTGGTCGCTCAAACTGCTGTTAGCTCCTATGTCGCCGAGGTAATTCGACAAACCAAAATTAAAAGAAAGATAGGTCGCTTTTTTTTGAATAGGATCTTTTACAGAAAGTAAAGTGTCCTTTATGTTAGGTTCAATAGTGAAATTTGGATTGGCATATTTTATACTGTCTTTTATTCGCTTTTTCTCTACCAACAGTTTCTCTTTTGCAATTCGCTGGTTTTCTTTCTCTATTTGTTTAGCCAATATGATGCTGTCTTCTATTCGCTTTTCTTCTACCAACATTTTTTCTTTTGCAATGCGTTGGCTTTCTTTCTCTATTAGTTTAGCTGAGACAATGCTATCCTGAATTCGCTTTTCTTCTACCAACAGTTTCTCTTTT
>CANGUS010000229.1 GCA_947457085.1 Bacteroidota bacterium | reverse complement strand
TAATAGAAAGTAAATTACCTAAACGAATTTGTGTTTGTTGCGTATTTTTTTTCAAACTTTTACTGATGCGTCCAATAATGAGACCTGCGATTGGTAGGAGCACCATTAAAAATAAAAAGAGTTTTAAGCTTATCATTGACAACACGATAAAATAAAAAACAATGGTAATAGGAGTTGAAAATAATAGCTCCATCATACTGATAATTGAAACTTCAACTGCACTTACATCGTTGGTCATTCTCGACATAATATCCCCTTTGCGCTCATTGGTAAAAAAACCGATCGGTAGTTGAATAATCTTCCCAAAAAGATCTTTACGGATGTTGAATAAAATGCCATTTCTCAATGGGTTTAAAATATAACGGGAAGTGTATAAAAAAACATTTTTAAAAAAAGTAGCAAATACGACTACCAAACAAATGAATATCAATCCATATACTTTATCGCCACCATTTTGTTCAATAAAGTGAGTCATTAAATATTTAAAATAATTTTCAATGGCTTGTTTGCTATTGAGTGACATAGGTTGAACGGAGCTCACTTTCTCTGCTTTATCGAAAAGGGTTGTCAAGAAAGGTCCAATCATTGTCACTGTGAGTGTAGAAAACACGACGGATAATAAATTGGAAATGCCATAGGCAGCTACGTATCCCCATTTTCCTTTTAAATAGGGTAATATTTGACGAATTGCTTTCATTAGAATAAAAAATGTAAATTTACACTTTAATTAGTGGAACATGGAAGAAAGTAAACGACAAAAACAAATGGCAGGCTTAATTCAAACTGAAATGAGTGATATTTTTCAGCGCGAAGGGCTAAATGTAACGCAAGGAGGTATGATTTCGATATCGCAAGTAAAAGTTACGCCCGATTTGATGGAAGCTCGTTTTTACTTGAGTTTTTATAAAATTCCTGAACCCGAAAAAATGTTGAAATACATTAAAGAGCAAGATTGGAAATTGCGCAAATTATTAGCTGCAAGAATTAAAAATCAAGTTCGCAAAATTCCTGTTTTATCCTACTATTTAGATGATACATTAGAATATGTAGCCAAAATTGATGAATTATTTAAAACAATTGAAATCCCTAAAGCAGAAGATTAAGCAATAGAAGGGAATACCAAGTTAGAAAAATCTTTCAATCCTAGGTGAGAGTGTGTACATGTAAAACCTTCGCCATATTTTACGCCAATTTTTTTGCCCATCATCACATTTCTGTATTCTATGGAATTTAAGTATTCAGGAGAAGAAATGTAGGTATTAGGCCCATCAATATCTGACGAAAAGAATTGGGTTCGATAGGCTAAAATACTTTCTTTTTTAGTTTCCCAAACAGCTGAAATATCAATTACAAAATCAGGTTCTAAATGACGATCTTGGATGTAATTAAATATTTTTTTGGGACGCCAAGCTTTTTGAGCTTCCCCATTAAATGCGGTTTCTATTTTTATTAATCCGGCTAAAAAACAAGCCTCTTTTATTAACAATGCTCCTTTTTCATGGTCAGGATGACGATCTGAAATGGCATTTGCAAGCACTATTTCTGGTTGGTATTTTCGAAGTGCGGTAATTAATTTTAACAGGTGAGCTTCATCGTTTTGAAAAAAACCATCCTTAAATCCTAGATTTTCTCTTGCATCTAATTGTAAAATTTTAGCAGCATGGGCACTTTCATTAGCGCGAGTTTCTTTATCACCACGAGAGCCCAATTCACCACCTGTCAAATCAAGAATACCCGTTTTAAATCCTAATTTTTTATGAATCAGTAAGGTTCCACTGCAGGATAATTCTGCATCATCAGGATGGGCAGCGATAGCTAAAATATCTAATTTCATTTGGTAAAAATAAGGCTATGTGTCGATAATTTGCCAATTAAATAATCTAAAATTAAACACATGGGGAGGGAGGTATGTTTACCAATCAGTAAGTCAACGTTTCATTTCAAAATGTCCACTTCGTTCAATTTCTAATACAATGGATTCCATGGCTTCGTCTTCTCCCAAGGGGTCGTAATTATTTTTTAAATTGTTGTCAAAAAGTATCGCAACGGTTTGCCATATTCTTGCATTCAAACCACCTTTTAAATCTTTGATGATTTGATAACAAGGCTTGCCAGTTTGTCGGGCAATTAGCTTGACCAATACCTGTCCTTGACTCATAGTTAAATTGACTAATTCACCTTTAAATTTTTTATTGAGTTCGTCTTCTTTGTGTCGTTTATACATTTGTTGAGCCTCCTTGCTTCGCATCAAGGACATTGCAGCATCGATGTCTTGCATAATAAAACCAGCTGCTACAGCATACGGATATACCTTGTACACATTATAACGCAGTCGATCATACGCTTCACGTTGTTCTCTGGCTTCTCTTTTTCTTTTAGCAAATGCCTTGTTGCCTTTTTCTATACAAAATGCGTCGTGTAACCAAATGTGCGGTAAGGTATCATTATTAATAACGATGCTACCAACTACAATCGTATCATTTACCCCTTTTTGGGCCAATGCACTGCTGCTTGCCATGAGTAGACATACAATTAAGCGTAAATAAATTCGGTTAAACATTGTTTCTACAAATATCGTCAGAATTTCTAATTCTCAAATTTCAAGAATTGTTAACCCCTGATCATTTAATAAAAACAGATACAGTTATCTGATATCCAGCAACTTTTTTAAGCAAACTCCCAACCAATATCTTTTCGATAGTATTTACCTTCATACTGAATTTTTTCAGCATTTGATTTGGATGTTTTTAAAGCGGTTTGTAAATCATCTGCCAACGAAGTAATTGCAATTACACGACCTCCATTGGTGACAATATTTTGCTCAATTTGTTTTGTTCCTGCATGAAATAAGAGGCTATTTTCACAGTTATCAAAACCAGTCATTATCTTGCCTTTTTCAAAATCTTCAGGATAGCCACCACTCACCAACATTACTGTGGCTGCATGTTTTGGAGATAATTTACATTCGGCTCCTGCAAGTTCATTATTTTTTAATTTCAACAACAAAGCAACCAAATCACTATCCAAACGAGGCATCACCACCTCTGTTTCTGGGTCGCCCATTCGGCAATTGTATTCAATTACAAAAGGTTCCTCATTTACTTTAATTAAACCAATGAACACAAAACCTTTATATATAATTTTTTCTTTTTGGAGGCCTTTAATGGTTGGTTCTACAACTTTGTTAATTACCTTTTGCATAAAAGTTTCATCTGCGAAAGGAACTGGCGAAATGGCACCCATACCCCCTTTATTTAAACCCTTGTCACCTTCTCCAATTCGT
>CANGUS010000228.1 GCA_947457085.1 Bacteroidota bacterium | reverse complement strand
TGAAAATTTAAAAATACAAACTGAACCCATTGCAAATTATAATGTGGTTGTCATAGATAAACCCTTGAAAGGGCAATCGTTTATTAATTTTACCAATACCAATGTACTTAAAAATGGCTTTTCAAGAGATGCCAATGTTAGCAGTTTAAGATGGGTGCAATTTTCAAAAAAAGAAGATTATTCGTTTTCAATAACCAGCAGATTGAGTGTGCAAAACGAGGATCAATATAAAGTGGGTTCCTCTTGGAATGGAGAGTTTAACAAAGTAGCAGGCAAGTTTCAATTCAACAGTGGATTGAATGTATTGTTTCCAAAATATGACCACAATGACATGGGCATATTGTTTGATTACAACCATGCAAGTCAGTATCTTTTGCTGAGTTATAATGAAAATAAACCCAAATTAAGATTCCTTCAATCGTATCGAATTTCATTAGAAAACAGACTATTTGAAAATCTACAACCATTTAAGTTGAAGGCCTATCAAATGAATGCAAGTTATTTTTGGTTGTTCAAAAACTTTTGGGATGTTACCTATGAAATAGAAACCAAACCGATAACACCTACTGATTATTATCAGCTTCGCAATTTCAATAAAAAGCTAAAGCAACTTCCGTCTTTCTTTCAATCACTCAATGGAAGTTCGGATAGTAGAAAGAATTTATTTTGGAATTTTTATTTTGGGTATGGATTTTCTAGCAATAAAACCAACAATTATTGTTACATCGAAAATGGTTTGCGGTATTTAATAAAAAATAAATTTGAATTGTCTGTCAGTGGAAACATGACCAGAGACAATTCGAATATTGGTTATGCATTGTATGATGCTATTATAAATGAACCGGTTGCTGGTTTAAGAAATGTGAGAGAATATTCAGGGTTATTATCTGTAAAATACAATGTAAGTCCGAACATGAATTTCACGGCACGATTTAGGCATTATACCAATTTCATTACGAATCGATCTTTCCATTTAGTTGACAATAACGGAAATTGGAAAAATTCTCCCTATCCTTATCAAAATGGGCTGAATGAGAATTATAATTTACAAAATGTGGATGTGTTTTTCAATTGGATGTTTAAGCCAGGAAGTAGATTTGTATTGAGTTACAAGCAATGGTTAAATGACTCATACATTATCAATTCTAAAATGGACAATGTGTATGCACAAAATGTGTATCAAATTATTCAAAAACCAAAAGCTTTTGAAATCGCTGCTCGCTTCATTTATTTTTTAGATTGGAATGAGATAAAAACAAAGCATTAGAAATCGACAGCAGTAAATACCAATTAGATGGAGTACGATTACTTCACTAATTTTTGTATGACCATACCTTTTTGGGTAGTTATTTTAGCGATATAAAACCCTTTACTGATTGACTCTGTATTTATTTTTAAAGAAGCAGCATTTGCTTTTTCAGCTAAAACAACTTTTCCACTCATGTCAACTATTTCAAACGATTGAATGATAGCATGATCTTTTGTAGAAACTTCTATTTGCTCATTAAATGGATTAGGGAATACGAATACATTTAAATTATGCTCTAGGGTTTGAACAGAGGCAGGATAATTGACTACCATTGCGTTTCCTAAATACGGAACATAATTTTGTTTGGTTGCAGTAATCAACAACGAATCTAAATCGGTTAATGCATCAAAAGTAATGTGAGCCACTCCACCAAAAACCGTTGTTGAACCCCAATATTTTCCTTTATAATATAAACCAATGGTTGCACCATCTACATTGCAGCTAAGATATAAATCTGTTGAATTTTGTTGTATCCATCCACTGTGCGAGCAAGTTAAAACCCCTTCATGTTTGGTTCGAACCTCTACACTGGGATCTCCAAAAACAGTCCAGGTATCCGCAATCTCATCACCATCTTGTGGATTGGATAAACTGTTATAATTTTCCATTACGCTCATGTTTCCGTTGGCAACCAATGCACCAAAAGTTGATTTTTTATTGTTTATTCTTGCTCCCCTCATGATGGCATTCATTTCATCTTGACCTTGCATTGGAGGATCCCAACTTTGATTAATCGTACTCATTAATGCAGCAATGGCTCCTTGAGGATTTCCTGATGTATTGTCTTTTGCTCTCAATAAAGATTCTGCTAAACATGTTTGAAACATGAAATTTCCATTCACACAGGCGGTAGAAAAAATAAATGGCCATTTGCCTGTATTATTTTGTAATGAAGATATATCCGAAATACCAAACCCACTGGTTGTAAATGAAGCTGTGCTGCCATGACCACAATAATTTAATAATCCAAATCCTACATTGAATTCATTGATTAAATCGCCTGGACTTGGGCTTCCTATGGCATCATTACAGCCCATTTGATCTCCATCAAAGTAGCCAGGATTATTGATATAATGGTAGTGATTTTTATTGCTATCCAAAATATCACAAATATGTTCATAGTCAAATTGATTATCATCTCCAGGCCCTTGATCACTCGACATGCCCACTTGTTTTTGTACCCAATTGGACGATGTATTCGGTGTTTTTTCATACATCAACGTTCTGTTTACTTGGGTGGCAATTTCCTCTTTTGTTTCACCCGATATTCTACCTACGATAATTTCAGGATAATGATCACTGTTTGTCATATAACCATAAGCATTATCTGACGGCCCCTTTAAATTAGGTATTTTATTTAATCCCAACATAGTAGGAATATTGGCATGATCGCCCACAATTGTTACATAAGCAATTTTGTGAGTATGATAATAAGCTTGTACTAACTCATAAATTGAATTTTCATTTACACCACCCACTAGCGTATCTGTATTTACTAAAAACGTTTGTATGCCTTTCATTTGTTTCCATTTGTTATAGGGAGCAATTTCTAGCAAATAATTAGCGGGGCATATAATCAACATGGAGCCTTGTTGACTTAATGGAGAATACAGTGTTGAGGCTGTTTTGTAATTTAAAAATTGATTCGCATATATATTATCAAACTCTTCAACTACATGGCTAATTTTTTCATCCTTCGGGATGCTATTTTCAGATGAAATGCCCTCATACGTCATTTTTATTTTTAAATGCGAATACACCCTTAATGTTTTAGTGATTGGATTATATTGAATGGGGTTGACATGTATATTTTGTCCTCTGTAATCTCTAATAATAAAAGGTTGATTTAGATTAGCTACATTAGTTGGATAAAATTCATTTTTTAAATACTGAGGACTCATGGTAAACGGAATTAAATCAGGATCCACATTTCGATAAATTTTACCTTTGCTAGGTGCTACGAATACATTTTTATAATCGATAAATTCATTT
>CANGUS010000227.1 GCA_947457085.1 Bacteroidota bacterium | reverse complement strand
TATGCTTTGGTGATTTTAACTTGTACAAAGTCTCCAGGTTTTAATTTCTTTTTGGTATTGATGATGACTTCATTATCCACTTCTACACTGTCAAACTCTGTTCTTCCAATATATCGGCCAGACTCTCTTTTGTCAACAATTACTTTAAATACTTGGCCAACTTTTTCTTCATTTTTAGCCAACGAAATATCTTGTTGAACGCTCATAATTTCAGCGGCCCGTTCTTCTTTTTCTTCATCAGAAATATTGTCTTCCAACGCAAAAGCACTGGTATCATCTTCATGAGAATAAGTGAATACACCTACTCTATCGAATCTTATTTCTTCTAAAAAATCTTTCAAATCTTCTATGTCTTCTTTTGTTTCTCCAGGAAATCCAACAATGAGTGTGGTTCGCAAACAAATATCAGGAATGACATTTCGAATGTCTTTAATTAAATCCAACATTTCTTGGCGAGTAATTTGTCGTTTCATCGCCTTCAACATATTGTCGGACACATGCTGCAAGGGCATATCTAAATAATTACATATTTTAGGTTGAGATTTAATCACTTCTAAAATATCCATTGGAAATTTATGAGGGTATGCATAATGCAATCGGATCCATTCAATTCCTTCAATCGCGCATAATTCATTCAGTAATTTCCCTAATGCACGCTCTTTGTATAAATCCAATCCATAATAAGTAAGTTCTTGAGCAATGAGCATAATTTCCTTCACTCCTTTTTTCACCAAACTATTGGCTTCTGTAACTAAATCTTCTATCGATTTAGAAACATGTTTCCCTCTCATTAAAGGAATCGCGCAAAAAGAACAAGTACGGTTGCATCCTTCAGAAATTTTCAAATAGGCATAATGGCTTGGAGTGCTTAACAGCCTTTCTCCAACTAATTCAGCTTTATAATCGGCTTCAAAAGCCTTTAATATATTGGGCAATTCCATGGTTCCGAACCAGGCATCTACCCCAAGAATTTCAGTCTCTAAATCTCCTTTGTATCGCTCACTTAAACAACCGGTTACATATACTTTTTCTAAATGTCCGTCTTCTTTTAAAGCTACATGCTCTAAAATGGTATTAATACTTTCTTCTTTTGCTTTATCAATAAATCCACAGGTATTTATAATAGAGATATTATAATCAGGTTTTTCAGATTCATGTTTAACTTCAATGCCATTGGCCAAAAGTTGACCACTTAACACCTCACTATCTACCATATTTTTAGAGCATCCCAAAGTGGTAATGTTCACTACGTCTTTATGTAATTTTTTAGTTTTCATACTCTTTAATCTTGCAAAGAAAAGTTATATTTTTTGAATTATTTTCTTTTAAAAAAGCCTATTTATAGTCAAAATAATTTTAATCAAATAGGATATTTGAAATGAAATGTAATGCAGATTTTATTTAAAATGAAGTCGATGTATTTTACCAATGATTTCAATGAATTATTTCAAGTTAAACAA
The DNA here is from genome assembly GCA_947457085.1 of Bacteroidota bacterium. Lineage (GTDB taxonomy): Bacteria > Bacteroidota > Bacteroidia > Chitinophagales > Chitinophagaceae > OLB11. The sequence goes on along the minus strand of CANGUS010000227.1, from coordinate 2,018 downwards.
ACTATCCACGAATTCAAATTTATTAAACACTTGTAAATCTTTCATTTGCTCACCTACACCAATATATTTAACAGGAATTTTAAATTGATGTGCAATAGCCAAAACAACTCCTCCTTTAGCAGTACCATCTAACTTCGTAACAGCAATAGAGGTTACATCAGTTGCAGCCGTAAATTGTTTGGCTTGTTCAATGGCATTTTGACCAGTACTTCCATCTAATACCAACAAAACTTCATGCGGGGCATCGGGAATTACTTTTTGAATCACACGTTTGATTTTTGTCAACTCATCCATCAAATAGCCTTTATTGTGCAATCGACCTGCTGTGTCGATGATTAATACATCTGCTCCTTTTGCAACTGCACTGTTCACAGAATCAAAAGCTACAGAAGCTGGATCACTACCCATTTCTTTTTTCACAATATCGACTCCAACTCGTTCGCTCCAAATCGTTAATTGATCAACAGCTGCAGCCCTAAAGGTATCGGCAGCACCTAAAACAACTTTTTTACCCGCATTTTTAAAATTATAGGCCAACTTACCAATCGTAGTCGTTTTACCAACTCCGTTTACACCCACTACTAAAATTACATAGGGCTTTTTATCGGCAGGCAAATCAAAGTTTTGATATTCTAAAGTAGGTGCATCGGTTAACACACTCACCATTTCCTCTTGTAGAATTCGGTTCAAATCACTGGTGCCTAAATATTTATCTTTAGCCACAGTATCTTCAATGCGTTTGATAATTTCTACCGTAGTAGCCACCCCCACATCCGACATGATTAAGGCATCTTCCAATTCATCTAAAACATCTGCATCTACTGTTGATTTGCCAGCTACTGCCTTGGTGATTTTAGAAAAGAAACTTTCTTTGGTTTTTTCTAACCCTTTATCAAGCGTTTCTTTTGCTTCTTCTTGTACTTTGTTACGATTAAATAACTTATCGAATAAACCCATTTTATTTTAATTTGATATTTTGTTGATTTGACATTTTTTACAAAATCTTCAATTTATGCAAATGTAATGTATTCCGTTTTTAATTATTCAAAATAGCTGATAATCAAACTATTCATTTTTACCTGATAATAAATACAAAATAGCCATACGGATAGCTACCCCATTTTCAACTTGATTTAAAATAATGGAATGATGACTGTCTGCGGCATCAGAACTTAACTCGACTCCCCTGTTGATTGGGCCTGGATGCATTAAGGTAATTTCTTTTTTTAGACTGTCTAACATCTTTTTATTTACTCCATAATACAAAGAGTATTCTCTTAAAGATGAAAACAAAGGCGTGTTTTGACGCTCTAATTGAATGCGAAGAATATTGGCAACATCACACCATTCCAGAGCTTCTTGAATGTTATAGGTAACATGTACACCCAATGAGTCGATGTGTTTTGGAATCAGCGTTGGAGGCCCAGCTACAGTGATTTCTGCACCTAGTTTTTTTAGGCAATAAATATTAGATAATGCTACTCTTGAATGCATTATATCGCCACAAATTGCAATTTTTTTACCTTGAAAACTTTTATGTTGCTCACGAATAGAATAAGCATCTAACAAGGCTTGTGTAGGATGTTCGTTGGTTCCGTCGCCCGCATTGATAATGGCTGCATCAATATGATTGGCTAAAAAATGAGGCGCACCACTTACATGGTGTCGCATAACCACCATATCCACCTTCATAGAAAGTATGTTTTTAGCAGTATCTATCAAGGTTTCGCCTTTAGAAACACTGGAGCTACTGGTCGCAAAATTAATCGTATCGGCTCCTAAACGTTTTTCGGCTAGTTCAAATGAAATACGTGTTCGGGTAGAATTTTCATAAAACAAATTAACAATGGTCGTATCTCTCAGCGAAGGGACTTTTTTAATAGGGCGATTTAAAACAGCTTTAAAATTATCGGCAGTTTGAAAAATAAGTTCAATATCTTTTTTGGTTAAGTTTTTTATTCCAAGAAGATGTTTTGTGCTCAATGCCATATGATTCGTTTTTCCTGTTTATTTATTTT
>CANGUS010000226.1 GCA_947457085.1 Bacteroidota bacterium | reverse complement strand
GACATTGCCCGAAATTATATTTCATGGGGTGCTGGACCACGGGCTTCACAAAATTTAATTATGGGCGCAAAATGTTATGCCTTGTTGCATGGCAAATTTAGTCCAGATATTGAAGATGTTAAAGCGGTTGCTTTGCCCATTCTTCGTCATCGTTTGGTAAGAAATTACAAAGCAGAAGCCGAAGGGGTGAAAATAGAAGATATCATTGCTAAATTATTATAAACACTCCATTTGAAAGCCAAGGAATTTGGCTTTTTTTGTATTCTAATTGTTTCACTTTGCAGTGTCAGTGCCTCACAACGCAGCGTTTTTATTTTTTTATTTTCACATACCACAGCATCCTTAGGCAGATACTCTTCGGGGAGCCTCCCCCTGTCAACTTTGCAGGTGCGCCTATTCAAACCAGAGGCGAGCCTGTCTATAGCCATAAGCAAGCCTATCCTCTGTAAACCTTAGCTTATATAATGTGGAGGAACGCCTTGCGAATAAGGAGGTGAGCCTCTATAAACTGCAGGCGGGGGTAGCTCAACCAGAGGCCAGCCTATCAAAACTAGAGGCGAGCCTAGCCAATGAGCCCGCAAGCCTATCCATACTAAAGGCGCGCTTATAAAAACGATAATTGAACCTTGTTTTTTGAGCATTTTTTCACTTCACCGCGTCTCTGGGGATCATGGTTTGTGGAGATACGAACCAGGGCTGTTATTATAATTAACAATCCAGCTCTCTTACAAGAAATCCCTAAAATCTTTTCGTCTGGTGAGTTTTAAATCTTGTAATACACTCGCTTTTACATTTAATCCGAAGTTATAACTTCTACGAGTACCAAATATAATGGTGTTGAATTTCATTTCCCAGCAATGTAAATCTCGGTATATATCTAGGGTTGAAAAACTGATTTTTTTGGTTGCGAAGTCATATCCACTGCGCAAACCTATTTTCCATTTAGGGGTTAAATTCACATCCCCAGCAAAAATGATATTTTGATTAAATAGTAAAGTATCTGCCTGTTTCTTTACTATAAAATCTTTATTTACATTCAATGAATAGCTGATGTTTACTGTCCAAGGAATATTAAAATCAGCATAATTATCTAAGTTGTTACCAACGGCCATTTTTTGATTCTCCGTTGCATTTTGCATGGATGATCTTCCTTTTTTGAGAGGCAGGGATGCGGTTAAAGATAAATTGGCATTTTCAAAACGAAGGAGTTGGTTATTGGCTTTGTAGGCAGATACATTAGAGCGTAAACCATTGGTTTTATTGATAGCGTAAGGGTCGTAACTCATGCTACCCGACATGCTGATGTTTTCAAATAAGGTAGTTCTGTAAGATATGGCAATTCTGCTCCATTTAAATGAGTCAATCGCCATATTGTAAAAAGTAGATATATTTAATCCATCTATTAAATTGATTTTTTTTAATCCCCCATTTGCCGTGTCTTTTTTGCTGCGAACTTTCATAGACAAAGTATTGCCTAAGCCAAAACTTACACCACCTACTTTGCCATTAGGCGGTCCGCCATAAATAGCGCCATCAAAATAGGATAATTTTTGGGTTCGGTAGTTTTGATCTACGAAAGAAGAATAGTAATAGTTATAATAATCATTCCCAAAATCAGGTTGATAACTTAAACCTATATTGGGTGTCAATACATGGCGAATACCTCTTACTAGTCCTTTCTTAAATAATTTAATTCCGTAAATTCGAGTAGACAAACTAGCTCCTGCATTAAAGTCTCTCGCACTGAAAAAGCCATTGCTTAAAGTGGTATCTAATTTGTTTTCTGTGAAATTATATTCCTTATATTGTTTTTTAGCATACCAATATTCATTATAATTCGCATTGAATGTTAAGTTGAAATATTTTAAAACATTGTAACTGGCATTTATTGGAATGGTGTGTTTCATACCATTGTTGAAATCTTGAAATCTAAGCGTTGACAATGAAAATATACTGTCATAAAATGTCAATTGATTGCTGGTGGACAACTGATAAGTGGCGGTAATTTTTTCGTACCAACGCGGTTTGGTTACATTTTTTCTCCACAGAAATGGGAATATTTGATTCACTGTAAAGCTAATTTCCGGCAATGTGAGATTTACATATCCCGTTGCGGTTTGTTGGGTATGCCGGAGTGAAGCGGCAAAATTAAATGGCCTGTTTTTCCAAGATTTTGAATAGGTAATAGAAGAGTTGTACGTACTATTTAAAATTTGATTGGCATCAAATGAATTGAGTTGTTGATACTTATTACTTCCAATATTTACATATGCCGAAAAAGTACTTCCAGGAATAACGTTGGGGTCAATGGTATGTGTCCAAGTTAAATTGTAATTTCTAATATTTTGATTCCCGGGTTCATAGCTTTCACCAATTTTATTGTAGCCATAGTTGAAACTCATATTGCCTCTAAACCGGTATTTATAATTGTAGTTGCTTACGAAACCTGCACGCCATGTGCCCAAAGCATATATGTCGGCAATGGCTAATAAATCAACATGATCACTGATTGCGAAATAATATCCACCACCCGTAAGCCCAAAACCTAAATTTTGTGTAACTGAATAGGTAGGTAACTGAAACCCACTTCGTTGACCTTGCTTTAGTGGAAATAAGCCAAAAGGTAAATACAAGGGAGTAGGAATATCTTCAATGACTAAATTAGCCGAACCAGCCACCGCTACTTTATTGGGAATAATTTTAATTCGTTTGGTAGAAATCCCAAAGTGAGGATGTGGATCACTGCAGGTTGTATAGATGTTTTTCAATCCATTGATTGTGTTGTCATTATTGCGTTTTACTTGTTGGCTTAAAATAAAACCTTCTCCATATTGCGAATAGGCATTCTCTATTAAAGCCCTTTTCGATTTGAAGTTATAAAATAAAGAACTAAACGTGGAGGTTTCCTCACCTTGTGATATTGACGATTTTATATTCCCTGAGGTGTCTTTGATATTTGTTAAACTGTCAATTTCTAAAGCCGATAATCTACTTGAATCTTGTTCATATTCTATAAAATCCGATTGGATTTTTATATTGTCGTAATTAATATTTGCATTGTTATGTAAATAGAGTGTTTTCTTTTTGGCATAATACACGATGGAGTCTTTAGCATCATATTTGACTGCAAATTCCAATTTGTCTTTTGAAATAGGCAAACTGGCTTTAGTGCTGTCTTTTTTTATAATGGAGTCCTGTTTTAATGCAATTGAATCCGTTTTTGTTGGGTTGAGTATTTGTGCGCTTGTTAAATAATTCAAAAATAGTAGGCAAATAACTAAAATTGGAATGTGTTTTATTCCATTTAATTTTATTTTTAAGCTATTTTTACGCAGTGCCAACATATTTTGAGGCACAAAAGTAAATTATTCTAACTGACCTACCGAAACAAAAGGGTTAAAGAAATTAAAATACTAACAATGAAATTTATTAAATATATATATAGTATACTTTTGATCATGTCAATCTTGATGCCTTCATCCATTTTGTATGCTAAAAAG
>CANGUS010000225.1 GCA_947457085.1 Bacteroidota bacterium | reverse complement strand
TCGTGCGTTGCATTTTATCAACTGAACCATCTAAAAATATGGTATTCCCTTTCCCGTTTTCAGCAAAATGTTTGATAGATTCTGTCCACATAGAAAATAAAATAAACGATGCGTCTAATTTTGCATCTTCCATTTCTTTTGCTGCTGATGCCATACCACGGGCTACTTCTTCTCTAAATAATGCCACCCCTTGTCCTCTTAATTGTGCTGCTTGCTTTTCTGCTTCAGCTGAAATTTTAATTGAATTTCCTTCTGCTTCTGCTGCTTTTGTCTTGGTAATCAACAAGGCTTGTCCTTCATTTTCAGCCGCTGCTTTTAAGTTATTACTACTTACTACTCGAGCCATCGATTTCATGATTTCTTCATCGAAGAAAATATCATTGATTTGTAAATCAATTAAATGATAACCCCAAGCTTCTAACTGCACGTCAATTTGTTCTTTTACATGCAAATTAATTTCGTTTCTTAATCCTAGTATTTCAGATTGTCTTTTGGTAGCTACAAATGCACGGATAGAACCTTCAATGGTACGAACCAATGCTTGCATTAAACTTTTGTCGTCAATAAATTTAAATGCTACATTTTTAATGGCATCTTCATCCGAGCTAACCACTGCGTACAACAACATGGCTTTAAAATTTACATTGGCTTGATCTAACGTAATTGCTTGGAACTGCAATTCTACTGAACGGTTTTGAATGGATATTTTTTTAAAAATCATTTCCAAAAAAGGCACTTTAAAGTTTAAACCCGGCATGGCTAGTCTACGATACTTTCCGAACATAGTAATAACGGCTATGGTTCCTTGTTGAACGGTGAAAATTCCGGTAAATAGAATTGCTAAAGCAAGCAAAACTAGAATAATGAGTCCTGTTGATAATACTGGCATAGTTTTATAATTTAGAAAGTAAAAATACAGATTAAATTACGAACAGATTAAATAATTTACAAATTGTCTTTTAGGAGTTACAATGGGTTAAATTCAGTTATCAGTGGATTTATTTATTATGAAATTAAGTTTCTTAATTTGTATTTTTTTTCTTTTAGTAATCTAGGTTTAATTTTAAAATAACTACTATTATATTTACAAAAAAAATAAAATGTCAAAACCAATAGATATCAATTCAATGAAAACATTTTTTCCGAATAAAGGAATGGGAAAAATTTTATTTACTTCAACAGAAGAAGAAATCATTGCCGTTTTAGGCAAGCCAGAAACTAGAGAAGTAATTGAAGAAGGTGATGGATTTCATTCGGTAGAATTATATTTTGACCAACATGACATTTCTATTTTTCTTCATTTTGACGGAAAAAAATTTGAATATATGTCTATACATTCTAATAATTTGTTATTTAATGGAATCGATTTTAGTAAAGAAAACAAAACAACTATTGTTGAAAATATTGAAGCTTATTATTCTGCCAATAAAATCAAAATGGATTTAGCTATCGAAAAAGATTTACCAGAATACATTTATACGTATGATAATATTGGGTTGACTATTTGGTTTGAAAAAGAGGAAATCGTAGATATTTCAGTCGAATTGCCTCAATAATTTCCTGTATACTTTCTGATAAACCATTCTAACGACAATAAGAAAATAAGGATGCCAAATAACCATTTCCAATTGATGAGTGGCTCAGTATTGACTTGTGTTCTTAAAATAGTTTTAACCGCTTGATTATTCTTGATTTTGTCTTTTATTGAACTGATTTCTGAAGGGTAAACAAACTCCCCACCATAGTTTTTGGCTAACTGATTGAGGATTCCAAAATCAGCAGTCGTATTGACATCCTCAATATTGATTGCTACCACAGAAAAATTACCTGAAGCTGAATAATTTTTGCCATTGTAAGCAGTTTGGCTTGTATAAGCATATTTACCTGCTGATAAATTTCCAAGCGACAAAGAATAAGAATTCCCTTCTTTATTTAGACTGTATTTTTTCTTTGTATTGGCCTCATCCGTAATAGTTAAATTTACATCGGGCGTATTAATAAGTTCATAATTTTCGTTATACAATTCTGCATCAAAAGTGATTGGTTCATTTTCGGTAAATACTGATTTTTGAAGCGTAGTTCTGAATTGTTTTTTATCGTGTTTAACCGACAAAAACTGGGCTGTTTTCAGGATGTATTCATCCACTAAATTTTGATTTTTGTGTTGTTGATAATCATACAAACGCCAGCGCCACAAACCTTCACCAGCGGTTACACCAACTCTTGCCAAATTGTTTTGTTGCACTATCCACAATGGATAATTGGTATTAACTGAACCAATTTTTTGAGTCATCAAGACTTGTGTATTGGCACCAGTTGTATACTCTCCAAATGGCGTTGCCAATGGGGGCAATTGCAATAACCCTGTTGTATTTGATAAAGTAAAATAAGAAAAGTCTTTATTCACATTAGCTGAAGCATCATTTAAAGACATGCCTCTTGAAGCTATTTGTAAGCAATTTTGAGCTTGATTAAATAATGGAATGGCGGTTTGAGAACCTGTAATAAACCACAATGAAATCCCGAGTTTTTTTGCTTGTTCAATAATACTATTGGCATTGTAATTTACTGAAGGCAAATTATGTAAAATCACTAAATTGTAGTTGCTGATATTGGCATCTACTTTTTGAGCTGTTTTAATATCTACTTTATAATTTTTATTTTTTGTCAAGGCATCTTTCAAAGCAAAAATATCCGGATGCGGTGCATTGGCAACAACCAACACATTCTCTTTGCTGTCAATTACTTCTACAAAAACATCTTGAGTATTGTTGGCAACATTTTGCTCCCCATCTATTTTAGAAATTGAAATGGTGAAATGTTGAACCCCTGCTGATCGAGCATCTATGATAGTTTCGATTGACTTTGAAAAACGTTCGTCTGTTACGGAAAAATTTTGCGTAGCTACCACCCGATTGGCTGAATGGCTAAATACTGAAACGGTAACAGATGAACCTTTGCAAGCATATGCAGAAACATCACTTCTTATAGCAAATTGATCTCCTAAATAGACGATTTTATTAGCAAAAACCCTTGCAACTAATGCATCCCGCTGAATAGTTGTATCCCCTAAACCGATTGTATACACCACCCCTTTATATGGATACGTTACATTCAATGGAGATATTCCTTTATTATAAATTCCATCAGAAGACAAGATAACAGCTCCTAAATTTTCATTTTCTAAGGTAGTCATAATCGTTTCTAAAGGAGTTGATATATCACTGCCATTTTCATTATACTCAAAATGAAAACTATCCTTTAACTGATTGCCTAATGAAAATGTTTTTACATTATACTCTTTTTGTAATTCAACAATTAAATCACGTACGTTTTTTTGATACGCTACACTGTCTATTTTCTTAAACGCATTTTTAATGGAGGCTGAATTATCTTGAATAAAAGCGATGGTTGGTTTGTCTTCCTTTTTTTGCAAGTATTTTAAAATGGGTGATAGCAGCAATAAAACCAATATGGCTGCGGTAAAAAATCGAGATAAGACAACCAAAATAAATTG
>CANGUS010000224.1 GCA_947457085.1 Bacteroidota bacterium | reverse complement strand
TGGAAATCAGGTAGTGTTTAAGGATACTGAATTTATCGTCATGGTAGTAGGTGGTCCCAATGCTCGAAAAGATTTTCATTTTAACAAAGGGGAGGAGTTATTTTATCAAATTGAAGGCGATATGAAATTGCCTATAAGAGAAAATGGCAAAACAAAAATCATCGATATTAAAGAAGGTGAATTGTTTTTATTGCCCCCAATGGTAGAGCATTCTCCTCAACGATTTGCAAACTCTGTTGGCATCGTAATTGAAAGAATGCGCACGGCCAATGAAATGGATGCTTGTACTTGGTATTGTGAAAATTGCGATCAAGAATTATATAAAGCCGAGTTTCATTGTTCCGATATTGTCAATCAATTATCTTCTTTACTGAATACATTTTTTGAAGACAAGGAAAAATGTACTTGTAAACATTGTGGTACAGTTATGCAAAAACCTACACTTAATTCATAAATAATAAAAACTAAATGAGTAAAAAAGCAATCGTAATTGGGTCTGGATTAGTAGGATCTTTGTGGACCATATATTTAAAAAAAGCAGGTTACACAGTCAGTGTTTATGAACGTCGTAATGATATGCGTTTACAAAAAATGAGCGCTGGTAAGTCTATCAATTTAGCCATGAGTTATCGGGGTTGGAAAGGATTAGATGATATTGGAGTAGGGGATGAAATTCGTAAAATAGCGATTCCTATGTATGGAAGAACAATGCATGGAAAAGACAGCAACACTGCTTATCAGCCTTATGGAAATGAGGGTCAAGCAATTTATTCTGTATCTCGATGGGATATTAATGCAACCTTGATGAGTATTGCTGAAGAAGGTGGAAATGCAAGTATTCATTTCAATCAAGAGTGCATCAATGTTAATTTAGAACAAGGATTGGCAACCTTTAAAAATACACAAACAAATGAGATCACTGAATGTAAAGCGGATGTCGTTTTTGCTACAGATGGTGCTTTCAGTGCAGCCCGTTATAATGGCATGCAAAAGTTAGATCGATTTAGTTTTTCTCAAAATTACATTGAAGATGGATATCGAGAAATATTATTACCTGCCAATGAAGATGGTACCCATAAATTAGAAAAAAACACCTTGCATATTTGGCCAAGAGGAAGATTTATGTTAATTGCCTTGCCGAATTTTGATGGGTCTTATACGTGCACTTTGTTTATGCCTTTCGAAGGGCACGAGCATTGTTTTAATAATTTAACATCCAAAGAAAAAGTGACGGATTTCTTCAAAGAAGTATTTCCTGATTTTTATGAAATGTTGCCAACTGTTGCCGATGCTTGGGATGAGCATCCATTGTCTTCATTGGCAATTATCAGATGTTTCCCTTGGACACATGGGAAACTTGCCTTAATGGGTGATGCAGCCCATGCTACTGTGCCATTTTTCGGACAAGGCATGAATGCTGGTTTTGAAGATTGCAGTGTGATGTGGGAATTAATGCAAAAACACAACGAAAATTGGGCAGCGGTTTTCAAGGAGTATGAAACCATTCGTAAACCAAATGGCGATGCAGTACAAGATTTATCGTTGTACAATTACATCGTCATGAGAGACCGGGTTGCCGATCCAGCATTTTTATTGTTGCAAAAAATTGAGCGAAGAATTAATTATTTATATCCAGATAAATATTTCCCATTGTATAGCATGGTATCGTTTACGAATATTGAATATCAAATAGCCTATAATAAAGGGAAAGAACAAGAAGCCATGATTCAGCAAATTATTACAGAAAAAGGAATCACTTCTTCTACTTCAGATGAAGACATTGATCATTTGATTCATGAATTTATGAAATCAAACTAAGTATATCTTTAACATGACAAACGAACAAGAACAATTAATAGAGCGCATCAGCGAAAAATATACAGCCATCAATCAAAATCCTAATGTGCATTTAGAAGGATTGGTACATGCGAATCCGATCACGTATTGGGATTATATTTTACCTGAAGCGTTGTTGGGATTGCAGGTTCAACGAACTACTTTACCTGACGAAATGGTGTTTATTATGTACCATCAAATCAATGAATTAATATTTAAAATGATTTTATGGGAAATAGACCAAGTGAGCCAAAGTGAACAGATCGAAGCCGCTTTCTTTACAGAAAAATTACGTAGAATTAGTCGATATTTTGATATGCTTTCTACTTCTTTCGATATAATGGGGGATGGCATGGAAATAGAACAATACATGAAATTTAGAAATACTTTGACACCTGCTTCTGGTTTTCAAAGTGCGCAATATCGATTGATTGAATTTGCATCTACGGAGTTGATTAATTTAATTGATTTTAGATATCGTGCGACCATTGATAGAAATACTTCCTACGAACATGCCTTTGAACATTTATATTGGCAAGCAGCTGGCAAAGATCATGCAACCGGTAAAAAAAATACATTGCTTGTGAATTTCGAAAAGAAATACAAATACATGTTTTTAGACAAAATGGAAAGTTACAATACCACGAATATGTGGACTCGTTTTAAACAATTGCCTGCAGAAGTTCAAAAGGATGAAGCATTGATAAAAGCCATGCGGCATTATGATTATACGGTGAATGTAACTTGGGTGATGGCCCATTATCATGCTGCAGGGAAATACATTGGGGGAGGAGAAGCAACTGGAGGAAGCGATTGGAGAAAATATATGTTGCCTAAATATCAACGACGCATTTTCTTTCCTGAATTGTGGAGCGAAGATGAATTGAAAAATTGGGGTGAGAACCTTTAAAATAATGCTGAAATTATAATTACTAAAACGCAGGCTTTATGCTTGCGTTTTGTATTTTAATTTTATTTCAGTTTCTCAATACATCGTGTTTGCTATCTATTTCGTTGTCAAGAAATGTAAATGTGTAATTTGCTAATTTGGGGAATATGCTTTGTTATCTGTCACATTTATCAACAAATATTATTACTTTTAATTTCTAAATATTAAATTTATAATGATGAAACTATTTCCTAAAATACTCATTGCGAGCACGATGCTAGCTTCTGTTACGAGTTTGTCTACAGAAACGATATACGCAAAAAAAATGCCTGTTCAAATGATCAATCCATTATTGAAAAAAAGCGATTTGCAATATCAAGCGCCTCGATTTGATTTAATCAAAGACGAACATTTTAAACCCGCCTTTGATTATGCATTAAAAATCCACGATGCAGAAATAGAAAAGATTGCGAATAACCCTGCTCCTCCAACATTTCAAAATACCGTATTAGCCTTGGAGATTAGCGGTCAAGATTTAACACGAGCAACTTCTGTTTTTTACAACTTAACAGGTTCTAATACCAATCCTACATTGCAAGCTATTGAAGAAGAGTATGCGCCTATTTTTTCGGCACACTCGGATAAAATGTATTTAAATTCTAAAATTTATAAACGCATCAAAGCGTTGAATTTAAATACCTTGAAAGGAGAAGATAAAAAATTAGTTCAATATTACATTCAACATTTTGAATTGGCAGGGGCAAATCTTTCTGAAGCCGATAAAGAAAAAATGAAAAAAATACATGGCGAATT
>CANGUS010000223.1 GCA_947457085.1 Bacteroidota bacterium | reverse complement strand
TAATGGATGTCATGTATAAAAAAAACGAGCTGAATATTCAGCTCGTTTTTTTTATACATGACATCCATTAAATGATATCAATTATTATTTTTAACTCATATAACTTTCAATGGGTTCACATGTACATACTAAGTTTCTGTCTCCTGCAGTGTTATTTACTCGACTCACAGTAGGCCAAAATTTATTTGCCTTTACCCAATGTAATGGGAATGCGGCTGTTTGACGAGAATACGGACGAGTCCATTCATCGGCAGTAATTGTAAATTGAGTATGAGGTGCATGTTTTAAAACATTATTTTTTGCATCCGCTGTACCATTTTCTACCGCTTCAATTTCTTTTCTAATAGCAAGCATTGCATCACAAAAACGATCTAACTCCGCTTTATCTTCACTCTCAGTAGGCTCTATCATTAATGTTCCTGCCACTGGGAAAGACATAGTTGGTGCATGAAAACCATAGTCCATCAATCGTTTAGCAACATCTTCTGCCTCTATACCAACCGATGCTTTAAATGGTCGTAAATCCACAATAAACTCATGTGCACATGTCCCATTAATTCCAGTATATAAAATTTTATAGTCTGCTTCTAGGCGCGCTTTCATATAATTTGCATTTAGGATAGCATATTCAGTTGATTTTTTCAACCCTATTGCACCTAACATTTTAATATACGCATAAGAAATCAATAAGATGCTCGCACTGCCATAAGGAGCAGCACTCACTGCATGTATCGGATTTGCTCCTCCAGTAGGAAATACTTTATGGGTTGGTAAAAAAGGAGCAAGTTGTGATTTTACACAAATTGGCCCCATACCTGGTCCACCACCACCATGTGGGATAGCAAATGTTTTGTGTAAATTTAAATGACAAACATCTGCACCAATATGACCAGGGCTTGTTAAACCTACTTGTGCATTCATATTCGCACCATCCATATATACTTGACCACCGTTTAGATGAATTAAATCACAGATGTCTTTTATTGTTTCTTCAAAAACGCCGTGTGTAGAAGGATAAGTGACCATTAATCCAGCCAAATTAGTGGCATTTTCAGCTACTTTTGCTTTCATATCATCCATGTCAATATTTCCTTTATCATCACAAGCCACAATAACGATTTTGAAACCGCACATAGCTGCAGATGCAGGATTTGTACCATGCGCAGAAATAGGAATGATAATGACATTTCTATGATGATCTCCACGATTTTCGTGATACGCTTTAATTACTAATAATCCAGTATATTCCCCTTGTGCTCCTGAATTTGGTTGCAAACTACAAGCATCGAAACCGGTGATTACTGATAAATCTTTTTCTAGAGAAGCAATCATTTCGCTATACCCTTGCCATTGATGACTAGGTGCAAATGGATGAATTGAACCCCAAAAAGGACTGCTTACAGGAATCATTTCAGTGGCTGCATTTAGTTTCATGGTACAACTTCCTAAAGAAATCATCGATCGGTTTAATGCTAAATCTTTGTCCTCTAATGATTTTATATAACGCATCATCTTGCTTTCACTGTGGTGAGAATTAAATACAGGATGTGTTAAAAACTCAGATGTACGAGTTGCAAATTCTGGGATATTTTGTAAGCTATCACTGAATGAAATTTTGGCAAAGCCTAAAACCTGTGCAATAGCATTTACATCTTCTGCAGTAGTTGTTTCGTCAAAAGAAATTCCAATGTGTTGATCATTTATGCATCTTACATTGATTCCAATTTTTTCTAAGCTATCAATCGTCAATTGAGCATTGTTAACTTGAATTTTTAACGTATCAAAATAATGAGAATAAATAGCTGCATTTCCTGCCACAGTTGCTAAAGCTTGAGTATAAGAAGATACTCGTTTTGCAATATCTCTAATCCCATCAGCACCATGATAAACTGCATACATAGCTGCCATATTAGATAACAAAGCTTGTGCAGTACAAATATTAGAAGTCGCTTTTTCTCTACGAATATGTTGCTCACGAGTTTGTAAAGCCATACGCAAACAACGATTCCCATCAGCATCAATACTCACCCCAATGATACGCCCTGGAATAACACGTTTGTATTCATCTTTAGCTGCAAAAAATGCCGCATGTGGGCCACCAAATCCAAAAGGCACACCAAATCGCTGAGATGAGCCAACTGCAATATCTGCACCCAATTCACCTGGAGGGGTTAATAATGCCAATGACAAAATATCACAAGCCATTACAACAGCAGCCCCAACGCTTTGTACATTTTGGATAAATGATTTGTAGTTTTCAATGGAACCTTCCGCATTAGGATATTGTATTAATGCACCAAAAAAGGTTTCATCAATAACTGCAGTTTGATAGTCCCCAAATACTAATTCTACGCCGATAGGCATAGCACGAGTAATCATTACATCGATTGTTTGTGCAAATGTATGGTTGTCTATAAAGAATTTATGTTTCCCTTCTTTTCCTTTTACATTGTAAAAAACCGTCATGGCCTCAGCCGCTGCCGTTGCTTCATCTAATAACGATGCATTGGCAATAGGCAAAGCGGTTAAATCACACACCATTGTTTGAAAGTTCAATAAACTTTCTAAACGACCTTGTGCAATTTCAGCTTGATAAGGAGTATATTGTGTGTACCAACCTGGATTTTCAAATACATTTCGAAGAATAACACTTGGAACAATGGTACCATAATACCCCATTCCAATATAATTTTTCATTAATTTATTTTTTTTCCCTAAGTCATTAATATGTTGCAAGTAATCAAACTCACTCATTGGAGCCGACACCTCTAAATCTTTAGGCAAACGAATGGAAGCTGGAATGGTTTTGTCTATTAACTCTTCTACTGATTGCATACCAATCGTTTGTAACATGGTAGTCGTTTCAGTAGCGGTGATACCTATATGTCTTCCTAAAAATTCGTGTTGTTGCTTCTCCCTTAAATTCATTTTTTGAAATTTTAAAGTGCAAAGATAATTGTTAGTTGTCAGTTGTTGCTTGTCAGTTGTTAGTTTTTTTTGGTGAATCATTGACTTTTTCTCTATTCATCATTTGAGGCGACGCTCCATTCAACTTTTTTGCTATCGGTTGGTATCTCAGCAACCGAAATAAGCAGTTTGGTGAGTCACTAACCTGTAGGAGAAAAACATATATAATTGATGGGAGTAATGCAAATTCGTGAAATAAATAATATAACTTCAACTTCAAAAAATAACGAAAGTCATCTTTCATTACTACTTTACCACCATCATTGGATTTGCCAATCCGCTAAAATTAGTAAGTTCTAATTTGATAGCCCCAAACAAAATATCTGCTTTTGCTTTTACAGGAATATGGTTTTTATCATCGGTTAGCCATACAATTAAATCTTCTTCATGCTTAAAAATTCTTCCCTTTTGTAGCACTGGTACAAATTTTAAGCATTTAACTTTACCGAAGGTAGTTTTTACAGTTTCTCTGCCTTTAAATTTTATTTGCAAATTAAACATTTCGCCATCTACTATGGTTGGAACAGTAAATAATTGATTCATATTTGCGGCACCTAAATTGAGGGTTCGAGCATAAAAAAATCCTG
>CANGUS010000222.1 GCA_947457085.1 Bacteroidota bacterium | reverse complement strand
TTTTAAAAAAGACAATGTTTTGATAACGTTAATTTTACTTTAAATTAATATTCATTGCGAATGTAGGCTTTTTTATTGAGATAATGAATAGGCAGTAACTGAATTAATAATAGTTCTAATCAATTTAAAATAAAATGCGTAAAAAACTTTTGAATTGTTATTTTTGTAGAATTAAATTATTTATATGCGTGAGATAGCTTTTAGACAGGCCTTAAGAGAAGCAATGCAAGAAGAAATGCGTCGTGATGAAAATGTATACTTGATGGGTGAGGAGGTTGCAGAATATAATGGTGCCTATAAAGTAAGCCAAGGAATGTTGGCAGAATTTGGACCTAAAAGAATCATTGATACTCCCATAGCCGAATTAGGCTTTGCTGCAATCGGTGTTGGTTCAGCATCCAATGGTTTACGTCCAATTGTAGAATTTATGACTTGGAATTTTGCAGTTTTACCCTTAGATCAAATCTTAAATCATGCATCAAAAATGTTGGCTATGAGTGGTGGACATTTTGGTTGTCCAATCGTATTTAGAGGTCCAAATGGTTCTGCTGGTCAATTAGGAGCACAACATTCGGTGGCATTTGAAAATTGGTATGCGAATATACCTGGTTTAAAAGTAATTTCTGTATCTAATCCATATGATGCAAAAGGTTTATTAAAAAGTGCTATTCGAGATAATGATCCTGTTGTTTTTATGGAAAGTGAAGTTATGTATGGTGATTTAGGACATGTTCCTGAAGAAGAATATTTGATTCCAATTGGAAAGGCTGATATTAAACGTGCAGGTAATGATGTTACTATCGTTTCTTTCAACAAAATGATGAAAGTAGCATTAGGAGCTGCAGAAGAATTACAAAAAGAAGGAATCAGTGCCGAAGTTATTGATTTGAGAACAATTAGACCGCTTGATATTGATACGATCGTCGAATCTGTTAAAAAAACAAATAGATTGGTAATAGTTGAAGAACAATGGCCTTTTGGAAGTGTTTCTACTGAAATTACTTACCGTGTTCAAAGAATGGCTTTCGATTATTTAGATGCACCCATTCGTAGATTATGCAGTGCCGATGCAAGTATGCACTATGCTCCAACTTTAGTGGCTGCATTTTTACCAGACATCACTAAAGTGGTAAAAGCGGTTAAAGAAACCATGTATACTACTAAATAAAATACAATCACAAAAAGAGGCTTTTATAGCCTCTTTTTTAATAATGCAGGAAATATTTTATTATAAATATATTGATTGATAACATAAAAAAAGACCGTTCACTGATTGGGTAACGGTCTTTTTTAAAATTGATATTGTGAAATATTATTTACATTTTTCTAGCATTTCTTTTGCTTGTGCAGCACCCCAATTAGGCATTAAATTATTGGACAATTTAAATAAATCATATTTTTGAATGGAAGTTGAAAATAATTCTTTTGCTTTCGCTTTACCACCACCAAATGCTTCTGGAGTGTAAAAAGCAGACTGAGCTTGTAAGAAATAAATTCTAGGGTTTTCAGGATTTATTTTTTTAGCTTGCTCTAATAATTTAGCAGATTCCATTCCGTATTTCATTCCTCTAGACATTGGATCAACTCCAATTCTTGTACTTTTTGAAAGCGCTTGAAGTACCATTAATTCATCATTTGAATTGATTAACATTGCTTGATTTAATGTTTCATCTGCTTTGTCTAAAATTCCATCCAGTTGACTTTTGTCACTTAACAACATGGCTTGCATGATAGCAGTATAAGCCGAATAATATTTAGGTAACCACTCCTTAGCTTCTGCTGATGCAATTCTTTCAAACCCATTTTGTACAGGCACAAAACTTTCTGCAGTTTGAGCTGCATCCATTTTAATAATTAAACCTTGCATGGTGTTTTTGTAGGCATCTGACTGCGCATAAGAACAGAAACTCATTACAACGAAACTTAAAGAGAATATTAATTTTTTGCTCATGTTATTTTTTTATATTTCAAATATCAAACTAATTTTTTAAAAATGATCAATTATACTAGAAACTTTTAATTTAAAATACATTTTTAATGGATCAATCAGAAATTAAAACTGTTTAATTAAGTTTAAGTATTCTATACTTTTTTTAAGCTTGTATAAAGGAAGTGTAGTCATCAATTCTTTCACTTTTTCTTCTTCTAAGTCCTTAAAAATAAGAATTGCTCCATTTTTTTCTTTTCTTAAATATAGGCTCTCTAAGATGCCTGCTTCTTTCCAATTTGCAACTACTTCTTGTTCGTGTTTTATGATTTCTGGAAAATTGGCTGGAATATTTTCCATGTCTAATGTTAAAATTGCTTGTACTCTGTTCATTTTATTAATTATGTGAGCTTGCAATGTACTTCATTATTTAGTTTAATAGATTTTATTGTGTGTCATTAAATAATATATTTTCTATATTATCTTTTATATCGATTGCTTCTGAATTAATTTCATTTTCAATTTTCAATTGCTTTTCACTTGATGGTAATTCTTGAACATTGATTAATTGCCTTTCGATGGCTCTCGTTCTTACACCCGCTTGATCAATGGTATTGGTAGCTTCCTGCAATTTCTTTTTGGTTTTTTCTAATATCGTTCCAAATTTACCAAATTCTGTTTTTACGACGCCCAATATGTCCCATACTTCGCTGCTTCTTTTCTCAATAGCCAAGGTTCTGAATCCCATTTGTAAACTATTCAATAATGCACTCAAGGTAGTAGGCCCAGTAATGGTGATTTTATAATCTTTTTGCAACAATTCAAAAAGCCCAGGGGTTCTTAATACTTCTGCGTATAAACTTTCAAATGGCAAAAACATAATTCCATATTCTGTTGTGTTTGGTGGATCAATGTATTTTTCTTTGATGTCTTTTGCATTTTTGATAATCGAATTTTTAAAGGCTTTTCTTAAATTTTCTAATTTGATTGGATCTCCTTCTTCATAAGCATCTACCAGTGCTTCATAGTCTTCTTTGGGGAATTTAGAATCTATTGGTAGCCAAAGTGTTTTTTCTAAACTGTTATTATTGGGTAGTTTTATTGCAAACTCTACATGAACTCCACTTCCAAGTTTTGTTTTTACATTTTTCTCATATTGTTCATTTGTGAGTAGGTCTTCTAGTATATTCGCTAACTGATATTCACCCATAATTCCTCTTGTTTTTACATTCGTCATTACTTTTTTAATATCGTTAACATTCATTGCAAGTGTTTGCATTTCACCTAAACCTTTGTGAACTAATTCCAATCGATCGCTAATCAGTGTAAATGAGTCATTAAATCTTTTTTCAAGTGTAGTTTGTAATTTTTCATCTACAGTTACTCTCATTTGTTCTAATTTTTTATGATTGTCTTCTTGAAGAATTTGTAATTTCTTTTCTATCGTTTCTCGTATTTTTTCTAGTTTGTTTTCAGTATCTGTTTTTGACTGTTCCTGTTGTCTAAATAAATCATTGAATTTATTTCGTTGAAGTTCATTCAAATCTTTCGCTGTGGTTACTAATTTTTCTTCAAATGATTTTAGAGTGTTTGTCAATTCTGTTCTATTTTCTAATGAAGTACTCTTTAGTTGTTCGTT
>CANGUS010000221.1 GCA_947457085.1 Bacteroidota bacterium | reverse complement strand
GGAAGAATAAAGAAAACGACTAATTTTTTATTTATTCATAAATTTCCAAAAGTAAAAGCGGGATCAGTAGTTATTGTTCCTAAAAAACCTGAAAGACAAAATAAAACTAAATTCAGCGAAGTATTTGCTAGTGCCATGTCGGCTTTAACAAGCTTAGCAACCTTAATATTACTTGCTAGGTCATTAGGAATAAAATAAATAATACAAACACACTGTGGCAACAACTTTACACACATTACAAGAATTAAAAAATACATTAAAATCTAACTTGATTTTAATCCTTGCAGCAAGCACAATCCTTGCTTCTATTTTAGGTTTTATTACAAGCTTAAGTAAAGAAAAATATGAAGCCTATTCTAAAATTTTTCCATTATCTATCAATAAATCGGGTGGAAGTAGCCCAATTGATGCAATCAAATCTCAATTCGGGATTTCAGATAAAACAGATTATGATAAAATTTACAACATAACAGAATTAGTTAAAAGTAAACGAGTTTCACATAAAGTAGTACAAGTAAAAATCAATAACAAAGAATATAAAACACTGGGTGATTGGATCATTGCAGATTATAATTCACATCAACCATTTTATACAAAAAAAATAAACATTGAGCCCAATGATACGAATGGGAGGGTATATGCTGCAGCAGGTTTGTTGTTAGCGAATGTGGAAGTGAAGTCCGACAAAACCGATTTTACAACAATTATATCAAAGGCTTATAATGCTGAGTTAGCGAAAGAAATAAATGAAGATATTTTAACTGAGCTTTCTAGTCTTTATATATCTATGACAACAGAAAAGCCTAGAAATGATTTAGGCAGAATTGCTACACTGAGAGATTCTTTAAAAGATGAGTTGTATGCTGTAGAAAGAGCGATTGCAGGTTTTCAGGATGCGAATCAATTATCTGTAAAATATACGAATAGTATTCCACAAGCAAAATTATTAAGAACAAGAGAAGAATTAGAAAAGCTATATGAGACTACAGCTTCTGCTTTTCAAAATGCTCGATTTAAGTTATTGTCAGAAAGTCCAATATTTCAAGTTTTAGATCAAGCAGGTCCTCCCTATAATTCTACACGACCATCAGCAAAAAATGCGGCTATTTTATCTTTTTTATTGTCTTTTGCTTTTCTTTCACTTTTTGTTTGTAGAAAAATATTTTGGAAACTTATCGTTGAGGAGATTTCCAATGCCTAACTATTTTTTACCCATTTGATAATTTCTTTGAATGTTGGTTTTTTGCCGTACATCAAAATACCAGTTCTGTATATTTTTGCACTAATCCAAGTCATTAATACAAAACCTCCCATCAATAACAACATAGATGAAATGATTTGCCATGTTGGAACACCATAAGGAATTCTACCCAACATGACAATTGGAGATGTTAATGGAAACAAACTTCCAAAAACAGCTAATGGACTGTTTGGATCTTTAATAGTGGCCTGTAAAATAATAATTCCAAATATGATAGGCAGCGATACTGGCAATGTTAACTGTTGTGCTTCCTGAGGATCTTCGTTTACTAAACTACCCACAGCAGCAAACATTGCGGCATATATAAAATAGCCACCTAAAAAATAAAACAAAAAGGCTCCGATAATGAATCCCCAATTTTGGTGTAATAATGTCTGAATCATTGGATTAAATTCTCCATTCATTTGTTTTAAGGCTTCTTCTTGCATCTCGGGATTTTGCAAAACAGGTGAATGCATGGCGGCATTCATTTCGGGAGACACGATTAGGGAAATTAAAAACATGAATCCCATCAATGACAACCAAATAATAAATTGGGTTAAACCAACCAGGCCAATACCTAAAATTTTACCCATCATCAACTGAAAAGGTTTTACACTGCTAATTATTACTTCTGCTATGCGATTCGTTTTTTCTTCCATGACGCCCCTCATCACTCCGGCTCCATAAATAAAAATAATGATGTACATTAAAAACCCCATACCATAACCCATAGCCATGGCTATTTCAGAACTAGTTTCTTTGTTATTTTCTAAGTCGTAACTTTTTATGCCCATAGTACTGTTATTGATGCTGTCAATTTGAATCATATTTATTCCAGCATCTTGCATTTGTTTAACTTGATAAATTTTATCGAGTTCATTGCTAATAAAACTTTTTGCAGACAAACTAACACCTCCCTCTTTATATATAATTACACTATCCGGTTGATTATTTTTAAAGGGGAAAATACGCACTAAAATATCGGCGTTATTTCTTTCTAAAAAATCTTTTTTAGATTCGTTGATATTGGGCTGGCTGTAAATAGTTGTATAAAATTCATCTGTAGAATCTACTTTGTTAATAAAAAAACCAGATTCATCTTGAATTATTATGAATTGTTTTTGCTCACTTTTAGCCGCTAAATAGCTAACCAAGGCAATTAATCCAGCAACTAAAATGGGAAGAAAAAGGGTTGTAATTAAAAAAGTTTTTTTCTTTACTCGAGTCCAATATTCTCGTTTAATGATTAGCCATGTTTTATTCATGAGATTATTTTTTAATTGTTCGAAAATTGTCGTGCTGCTGAGCCTTCCACTTGGGATATAAATATTTCATTAAGCGATGGAAGAATCTCTTGAAAACTAGTTATTTTAATTTCTTGTTGGATACAGTAATTTAAAACAGCATTTACTTCATGCTGATTATTAAAATGTAAGATATATTCATTCCCATTTTTTGAAACAATATGTTGGTCATAGCCAATTAAATCATTGTTTATTTCTAATTTATAATGGTTCAATTTAAATTGTTCTTTAATTGATTTTACATCACCTTGCAAAATGCTTTTTCCTTTATTTATTAAAATAATTTCTTCACAAATTTCTTCTACTTGCTCCATGCGATGGGTAGAGAAAATAATCGTGCTGCCATTTTTAGCTAATTCAAAGATCTCGTTTTTAATAATTTCACTGTTCAAAGGATCTAATCCACTGAATGGTTCGTCTAAAATTAATAGCTTTGGGTCATGAACTACCGTCAATACAAATTGCAATTTTTGGGACATCCCTTTACTCAAATCTTCTACTTTTTTATTTTCCCAATTCTGCATGTTTAGTCGTTTAAACCAGTAGTTTATTTTAGCATGTGCCTCACTTTTTGAGAGTCCTTTTAATTGAGCTAAATACATTGCTTGCTCATTAATTTTCATTTTTTTATAAAGTCCTCTTTCTTCAGGCATATAGCCAATTAGCTCACTGTGTTTTGATAATACAAATGGTTCGTTGTTGAAAATAATGTCGCCACTATCTGGCATAGTAATACCTGTGACCATTCGTAATAAACTTGATTTGCCTGCACCATTGGGACCCAATAGACCAAATATGCATCCTTTTTTTACAGAGAAACTAATGTCATCTACTGCTTTTTGAGTAGCATACGTTTTTACTAAGTGATTTAGTTGTAACATGTCATCTATTTTTTCTTAAACAAATGTATAAATTTATTGAAATAGAATATTGACTTTGTTACAAATGGTTGATTTTAATGATTACTTACTTCCAAACAGAGAAATAACAGAAAATATACGTTTGTCTAGAAAAATAATTGATTCGCCTTACTATTTTATTAAAAGTAAATATT
>CANGUS010000220.1 GCA_947457085.1 Bacteroidota bacterium | reverse complement strand
CATCTTCTTTTTTAGGGACCGCAGTAAATACATAACACGAATCCCCAAAATAATCTTGTTTACTTAATTTAAAATCATATTTTTTCCTGAATGGCTCTTCAAAAATAGCCATATTGTCTCCCAATCCAGGGATTCCACTAATTCGCTTTCCTGGATTAAAAATTAATAGCCTCAGTTGTTCTTCATACTTAGTTGTCCCTCTTTGTTTGTTATTCCCTACAATGTTATCTGCACCACAAAAAGTGCCTTTTGTAAAAAATAGGTGTTCATACAATTTAGCAGTATAATAATTCAATGCTTTCTTTTTAGTGTAATAGTCCCCTGTAGTTTTTTCTTTTTCTACCAGCATTTTTCTACAATTTTGTTGAACTATTTGTTTCGTTATGCTATTATAGGTTGCTTTAATGACATCGTTTTCGTCTACCATTTCTAAATCATTATACATTGTAAAACTATGCAATCGAAGTGTTTTAAAGGCTTTATAAAATGTAGTGTCATTTTTTACTCGCTCAATAAACATATTGACATCAAAGCCTTTTCTAACTTCTTTAATCATAACATCATCAAAAGTGATTCCTTGATAAATTTTGTCCTGAGTTAGTTGTGCATTCAACTTGTCTGAAAAAAACAAAAGGCATACATTCATTATTAAATACAGATGCTGTAATTTTAACTTATAATTTTTCAAACATGAGAAAAAAATGTTTTCTTTTAGCAATTTCATTTTTTATTTTTATCTGTCAATCGAAAGCTAGTTCTTCTTTGCGAAGCGATACCATAGACATTCGCAAAACTATAATAGTTTTTGATATTACTGACTTCACCAGTAAAAATATATTTGCCAAGGCTTCATTGAATATTCAAGCTAAAAAAAACAATGTATCTCAATTGCTTTTTGACATAGAAGGACTAACCGTAGACAGTGTTTTTGTAAATGGAATCAATACATCATATACACATACGGGTATGACCTTAGCCATCAATAATTCTGTGATGAATGTAAATGATACCGCATTGGTTGATATATATTATCACGGCATTCCAATAGCTGATGCAACATGGGGAGGGTTTTCGTATGTGGGCAATTATGCTTTTCAAATGGGTGTTGGTTTTAATGCACAACCTCACTCCTTTGGCAGAACTTGGCATCCTTGTTTTGATAATTTTGTTGAACGCAGTGCATATGAATTTTTTATAACAACCACCAATGATAAAATGGCTGTTTGTAATGGTTTACTTTTAGATTCAATTTTAAATGCTAACTCCACTAAAACATGGCATTGGAAACTCGAGGAAGAAATTCCGAGTTACTTGTCGGCTGTTGCCGTTTGTAATTACGTTTTTGTGAAAAAAATACTTGTAGGGAATAATGGAAATACGGATGCCATTATTGCCTGTGAGCCAGCAGATACTAATAATGTAAATGGTTCATTTGCTCATTTACAAAAATCTTATAGTATGTTGGAAGAAAATTTTGGCACCCACTCTTGGCCAAAAGTAGGATATAGTTTAGTTCCTTTTAATTTTGGAGCGATGGAACATGCAACCAATATTCATATTGGAAAACCATTTATTGATGGCACATTAAATTATGAAACTTTAATAGCACATGAGTTATCACATCATTGGTTTGGCGATTTAGTAACCTGCAGTACAGCAGGTGATATGTGGTTAAATGAAGGATTTGCAAGTTATTGCGAATTTTTACATCAAGAATATACATATGGGAAACAAAGTTATTTACAAGCAGTAAGAGACAATCATTACACCGTTTTAAATACGGCTCATTTAAAAGACAAAGGTTACAGAGCCATTGCCAATATGGATAGTAATTATACCTATGGCACAACAGTTTATTTAAAAGGTGCAGATGCCATTCATACATTGAGAAGTTATATGGGCGATAGTTTATTTTTTAATGGACTCACTTCATTTTTAAATGCGAATAAATTTAAAGCCGTTTCGAGCAACGATTTAAAAAATTATTTAAGCACTTATTCAAACATCAATTTAAATGACTTTTTTAATAATTGGATTTTTGATAAAGGCTTTACACATTTTTCTATTGATTATTATAAAGCAACAAAAAATGGAAGTAATTATGATGCAGAAATTTATTTGCGTCAACGAAAACATAAATCGAGTAATTATTATGCCAATGTTCCTTTAGAAATTGGTGTATACGATTCATTATGGCAATTGCATATTTATAACACTGTGTTTAATGGACATTGTATGCAGTTTAATATTTCTATTCCTTTTGAACCCAAAATGATTGTAGTTGACCCAAACTCTAAAATTAGCGATGCCATCACAGAAGAAACCTTAGTGATCAAAACAACTTCACAAAAAATTTTTTATAAAGCAAATTGCATCATTCAACCCAAAGCATTTGCAAACAATAATGACAGTTCTTTAATTAGAATTGAACATAATTGGATAGCTCCAGATCGTTTTAAAAATCAAGCAAATACAAATGGATATGTTTTAGCAGATTCTCGTTATTGGAAAGTAGATGGTATTAATTTAGAGAATATGCTAGGCAATTTATCATTTTCATATTTTGGAGCTGGCGCTAATATAGCTTGGGATAGTTCTTGGGTAAAAAACACCGAAGATTCTATTCGATTATTTTACAGAAAAGATGCAACTCAAGATTGGGCTTTTGCAAATGATAGCATGAAAACAGGTCCAATAACAGATAAAATTGGAAGTGGATTTGCAAAAAAAATAATAGCTGGTGAATATTGTTTTGGAATAAAAAGAAGCAATTATATCGACCCATTATTTTCTGACTTATGTAGTTCATCAACAAACGTAAATTCTTACCAAAAAGAAAAAGATATAAACGTCTATCCTAACCCAACATCGAATCAAATTACCATTGAATTCCCTAATTCAATAAATACTAAATCATTGATTGAGTTATATGATTTAACAGGCAAAAAAGTATTGAGTGTAAAACAAACTATTCAACATAAAACAAGCATTCAGTTACCCCATTTACCACAAGGTATTTAT
The DNA here is from genome assembly GCA_947457085.1 of Bacteroidota bacterium. Classification (GTDB taxonomy): domain Bacteria; phylum Bacteroidota; class Bacteroidia; order Chitinophagales; family Chitinophagaceae; genus OLB11. The sequence continues at coordinate 584 of CANGUS010000220.1, read as the reverse complement.
TCATTAAAAGTAACAGCTAATGATAACAGTTATTTTGAGAAAATAGTAATTGAGTAAAAAATAATATATTTGTTAAACGTAATGTTTAAAACATGAATCCAACAGCATTAAATCAAATAAATGACAAACTAAAATTCTTATCAGACGATTTCGCAGAAGACATCATTGAATATTTAGATTTGTTAAATAATACTTCCAATTTAAATAATGAATTTGTTTTAAGTGCTAAGCAAATTGAAATTTTAGATAATCGCAGTAAATCTCCTATAGAAAATTTTATTTCAGCTGATAAAGCAATAGCAGACTTAAAAATAAAATACGGTGTATAATATTTTAATTGAGGAAAGGGCAATTTTAGAAATCGATTCTGCAAGTGAATATTATGCTTCTTTACCTGTAAATTCTAAAAAAATAATTGCCGATTTTTTAAATGAAATTAATCAAAAAATTAATTTTCTAAAAATCAATCCTAATTTCCAAATTAAAATTAAAAATTATCGATCTATACCGCTAAGAAAATTTCCTTTCATTATTTTTTTCTTAGTTGATGAGTCTTCAAAAACGGTTAGAATCCTTTCTATTTT
>CANGUS010000219.1 GCA_947457085.1 Bacteroidota bacterium | reverse complement strand
ATTGTACTTGTTCCATATTTTAAAAAATTTGAAGCCGAAAGATAAGGATTTTAATTCTTTTAAGTATACAAAATGAATTCAATCTTTTTATCCAATACAAAAAAAAGACTGTCACTAATGACAGCCTTTATTTTAATTAATATCGTTTAATTATTTTATTCCTTGATCACTTTTTTTACTAAAACTTGATCGTTACATTTAATTTCAACAAAATAAATTCCTTTTTGATAACTTGATAAATTAATTGCATTTGTATTCGAAGAGGAGTTCATTGACATTAATTTTTTACCATCAATCGACAACAAATTAATTTGTACATTTTCTTTTATTTTTAGATCCACATGAATAATATCCGTTGCAGGAATTGGATACAGTGTTACTTCATTTTCGTTGATGCTATTTTTAACAGTTGTTGGGAAAACACAATTCAACGTAAACCACTGATTATCCAGCCAAGCAATTCTTGTTCTTATATAATTTTTCATGCCTGCAATTTCATCAGCATGATTCATAGACATTGGCGTAGGTTCGTTTACTAAAGGGACATTCCATATTGGCCATTGTGTAAAATTTCTTGTAATCGCTCCATTGGCATTTAAATATGTGGAAATCGAATCAATGGTTTGAAAGATTTTAGTGGTATCTAGTACATTTCCTATTTTTCTAAATTCAGTGTATCTACATTTCAATGCTTTCATAAATTCAACATCAGTTGCTAATTTACTCCACCAAAAAGGCGCTAATTTATTATTCATGTTGCACACATTTCCTAATTCATAAGCCCAGCCTGTCGCTAAATTACTATTACAATCTATGGTATTCCCCCAGGCAATTTCATTTCCCCACATGGGACCTGCTTTTAGTTTACCTAATTTGTCTTTGTACAAATAAGTATTTTTTCTGTACGCTTCATAATCTTTGCTCAATTCATTCATAATCATATAATCAATTAATGAATTTTCAGCTCCATATTTTCTCCAACCGATTACGGTATCTTGAAAATTATTCCCATTTAATGCAGATTCGAAACTGTCAACGTAGGCTTTAATATATAATTTTTGAGGAATTTGAATAACAGAAGCATCAGGAACTTCATATAAAAAATTAATCGTCTGTCCCAAAGTAGCAAAAGGTGGGGCGATTGCACTGGCCCATCCGTTTGTACCTCCATCATCAATAGTAAAAATATACCCTCCAGTTAATTGGTCTCCAGAAATATCGATGTTCTTTAAGTTAGCAATATCTAATCTACTGGTATCTCTTTTAATTTTTTCACCAAATAAATAAACCCCTTTATATTGGTTATCAACAATTAGCTCGCACAATTTAAATCGGGGCGCATAACGACCCATTCTTTCATGTATATAATTGGTCAATAAATTTCTCATCAACGAACGATCAACATATGAAGCTAACAACACCCAATCGTTTTCTTTAGGCAAAGACAACAGTGAAGTATCCAAACTAATAAATGGAGTACTCCATGTTTCAATAGAATAAGAAGATTTTGGATTCGCAATACCCCCTCTTAATTTCAAACCAATCATTCCTTCAAATTTAGCAGGATCAAAAGGAGTATTTACACCAGAAAGATTGTCTACAATTTTAATAGCAGCTTGTTTTTGGGTATCACTTATCGCAGCAGTAGATGTCAGAATAACAATTGGCAAATTGGTAGATGTCAATTGTGCTTTTGAAATGGTACTTAGTAAAGCAATAGACAATACTGTAAAAATTAATGATTTCATAATAATAATTTAATGCAATATATAAATAAATTAATGTTTAGTCGCAAAAAAAGAGACGAAAATTGGATTTCCGAAGTCTATTCACTAACTTTATGCGTCGAATTTTCGTCTATTTTCAAATTATTAAATTATGAAAACATTTTTATCTATTTTACTATTATTGACCATTTCTTATTACTCAAAGTCCCAATTAGTAATTAATGAATATTCATGCTCTAATGCAAATACCATAGCAGATGGTTTTGGACAATTTGAGGACTGGATAGAATTGTATAATAACTCATCTTCTCCAATAAACGTATCGGGATACTACTTAAGTGATGACCCCGCAAACCCATTGAAATGGGCAATCCCAACAACAACCGATATTTTAGCTGGGGCAAGAAGAATGGTATTTTGCAGTGACAGAGGTGTTGTAACTCCAGCTGGACAAATCCATCCAGATTTTAAACTTACTCAAACACACAACGAATGGTTTTTAATTTCAAATGCTAGTGGCACTTTAATTGATTCTGTAAAACTAAAATTAACCCAACGAGGACATTCGAGAGGGCGAACTACTGACGGTGCAAATAACTGGAGCCTTTTCGATACACCCACTGCAAATGCTTCTAATGCAGGATCTACACCATATACAACATATGCATCTAAACCATTGTTTAATATTAATCCAGGTAATTACACCACCACTCAAAATATTGTAATTACAAGCCCAGAACCTAACATCACGATACGTTATACCACAAATGGATCTACGCCAACTGCAACCTCTACGATTTATACAACCCCGATACCTGTATCTGCAACTACCGTTATCAGAGCGAAAGCATTTAGCTCGACTGCCAATATTGCTCCTAGTTTTACTGAAACAAATACCTATTTTATCAATGAAACAACAGGTTTTAATATTGTCTCTGTATCAGGTGCATTTTCGGCCACTACAGGCCCTGTAAATCAACCAATCTCTTGCTCTTATGAATATTTTGACAAAAATAAAAATTTCAAAATTGAGTTTGAGGGAATTGCTCGAAGACATGGACATGACTCATGGGCCTATCCACAAAAAAGTTTTAAAGTGTATGCAGATGACAAACAAGGTTATGCTGCAGAGCACCAACAAAAATATTTCTCTACCACAACAAGAGATTCTTTTGATATGATTTTAATAAAAGCTGCAGGTTCTGATAATTATAATGGAGGGCCACAAAGAGCTTGTCACTTACGAGATATGTTTGCGCATACGTTGGCAGAAAAATACAATTTAGATATGGATGTAAGAAGATACGAACCAACTATTGTATTTATCAATGGAGTGTATTGGGGAGTTTATGAATTGAGAGAGCGAGTAGACAAAGACTATATGGCCTATAATTATGGATTAAAAGAAAAGAATATTGACAATCTTAAATATTGGGGTGGGCTTCAAGCAAACCCTGGAACTGCAACTGGATGGTCTAATTTAGTTAGTTTTATTTTCAATAATTCAATGACAGTTCCTGCCAATTACCAAAAAGTAAAGGACAGTTTAAATTTAAAAAGTTTTGCACAATACTTTATTTTCAATCAATACTTAGTTAATTCTGATTGGTTAAATTGGAATTCTCAATGGTGGAGAGGACGTGGAAACAATCCTATCAAATGGCGATATGCATTATGGGATGAAGACAATATTTTAGATTTAGGCCAAAACTATTCAGGTTGGCCTACTACTACATACAATGCTGACCCATGTGACCCAATTGGAGGCGCTCCATTGGGAAGTGTGAATGTTCCTCACACAACTATGCTTGATAGTTTATTAAAAAACCAAGAGTTCAGTGATTTATATAAGCAACAATGGATAGATATGTTGTCTGGTT
>CANGUS010000218.1 GCA_947457085.1 Bacteroidota bacterium | reverse complement strand
CTTTATCATGATTATTAGAAGAAATATACGAATAAATGTATTGTTGACTATCTACGAACAAATTCAACAAAATGATACAATTAATAGAAGTGCGGCTCAAAATTCGTTAAATGATAAATTTTCTCACACTAGTTCCCTTTTTACGACTTTATGGCATTTAGTAGTATTAACTGCTGATTATGTGCTCATTCATGCTAATCAAAAAGCCTCAAAACATAGACCTACTGAAGCTGACCTCAATGTAAGCACTAAGATTATTTCAAATACGATCATTCAAGATCTTAAAAAAAATACACGATTTGAAGAATCCGTTAAATTGCATAAAAGTCACTTAATGTTTGACGTTCATTTTGTCCGTGAAATTTTTATGAAACTGGTAGAGTCTGAATTATATATAAAATACATTTCAGAAAAAGAACAGAATATAGAAAGCGATAAAGCAATTATTGAATTTATATTGAATGAAATTATCATAAACAACGAAATCGCTTCTTCTTATATCGCTGAAAAATACATTAATTACGACATGGATGTTGACATGGTTCAAACATGGACTGAAAAAGTTTTAAAAAATCCTAAAAACTTTGCATTCAATAATATTATCTCCACTGAAAAGTTAGAATTTGCACACGATTTATTGGATACTTACTACGATAAAAAAGAAATTGTATTTGAATTAATAGAACCCAAATTAATTGGCTGGGATGCAGAAAGGGTTGCTATATTAGATTTAATCATTTTGCATTTAGGGATTTGCGAAATGTTATTCTTCCCATCTATCCCTTTGAGAGTGACTATTAATGAGTATATTGACTTAGCCAAAGGATACAGCACTCCACAAAGTGGACAATTTGTAAATGGATTATTAGATAATGTGAAAAAAGATTTAGAAGCACAAAATAAAATACATAAAAACGATTTTATAAAAAAAGAAAGAAAATAAATATGAAAAAGTTAATTTTATTAGCTACCGCATCTTCATTTTTTTATGCTTGTCAATCAGATGACCCAAAAACTGAAGATATTTTAAAAGGTAAACTGTCAGCAGATTTAGTTGAAAATCCAAGAAGTGCTGAAAACATGAACGCTTCCAAACTAGCTAGCTTAGGTCATCTACAGTTTGAAGATACCCTGCATGATTTTGGCAATATGAAAGAAGGAGAAATGGCCGAATACGAATTTAACTATTCAAATACAGGCAAAAAAGCAATAATTATCAATGAAGCTAAAGGCTCATGTGGTTGCACGGTTCCTGAATATAATTCTTCCCCACTCCAACCTGGCGAAAAAAGTAAAATGAAAGTAACATTTAACAGTCAAGGAAAACGTGGATTTAATGAAAAAACGGTTACAATTACTACCAATGGAAATCCTTCTACTTACACATTGAAAATTTTGGCTACAGTAAACAATTAAATTTCTTTGATATATTTTTGAATAAGGAAGAAATTATCGATTACTTTTGTGCTTAACTTAAAAATAAAAAAATGACTTTAGAAACAATAATTTTAATGGCTGGTGAAGGTGGCAAACCTAATCCTATGATGAATGTAGTATTCATGATTGGTATGGTTGGCGTTATGTATTTTTTCATGATTCGTCCTCAAATGAAACGTGCCAAAGAACAGAAAGAATTTGCAAATTCCAATAATATTGGAGATACAATAATTACTACTGCAGGCATCTATGGCAAAATTGTAAAAACCAATGAAGATGGAACTATTTCAGTAGAAGTTGATCGAAACACCATATTAAAAATGGACAGAAGTGCAATTTCAATGGACTTGACAAGTGCTTACCGTAAAAAACAAAATACTGAAACAAAAGCATAATTTTTTTTAAATTAGTTTATTATGAAATTCTTATCCATACTAAAAAATAAATACCTAATTGTAAGTGTTCTTTTTTTAGTATGGGTATTTTTCTTTGCCCAATATGATTTAATTTCTCAAAAAAATCAAAGAGACGAATTGAATACAATGGAGCAAAAAATTGAATATTTAGAAAAAGAAGTAAACATACTTCAACAGGAAAAAAATCTCCTAAAAAATGACAGTATTACTTTAGAAAAATATGCTAGAGAAAAATACTACATGAAAAAGAACAATGAAGATGTTTTTGTATTTGATACCATTCAGAAAAATGTGACTAAAGGCAAGAATTAAAAGTATAAAGCTTCTCCTCATAAAACATTTAGCTTAATGATAAGTTGACTTTTTAACCTACAAGATAGGTCTTTACAAATCACTAATTGCTTTAAGTAGATTATAATAAAAGTATAATTTACAGTCCCTTTCAGCACATTTGCAGTTATCTTACAACTAAAATTAAGCTAGAAAACTGAATTTTAACGACTAGGATCAACAATCTATTCTTATTTTGAAGTATATTTGCAACATAAATTCAATAAAAATGTCAATTTTAAATACATTACTAATAGGAATGCCAGGAGGCTCAGAATGGATTTTGATTCTTTTAGCAGTATTATTATTATTTGGAGGAAAAAAAATCCCTGAATTAATGAGAGGTTTAGGACGTGGTATGCGTGAATTTAAAGATGCCAAAGACAATATCAAATCTGAAATAGAATCTGGTATACACGATACAGATAAATAATCGAATCCTTTTTAAAAAGATTAATAAACAACATGAAAAATATTATTTCTGTATATTTTTTACTAGTTTTTGTATTTACTTTTTTTGTAAATACGTCTTTTGCATATAAAAAAGATTCAATAATTATTATCACAAGACCCCCTACTAAAGAGCGATTATCACAAATTCAAGCTAGAAATGATAGCATTGCCAAAGCTACTGCACTAAGAACAGCAGATAGTTCAAGATTTGTAACCAGGCCGCCCAAAAACATGCCTGAGAAAACAAAAGGTCCGATTTACTTTACTGTAAATCAACAAGTTTATGGATCTTTTACGGATTACATCACTAATTACGTAAAAAGTTATCATGCAAATCATGGTCAAAGAATAGCTCGGTTACAATCGAGTAACAGAGCTTATTTCAAGTTAATAGACAATGTAATGAAGCGATACAATGTTCCTAAGGAAATGAAATCTTTAGCAATTATTGAATCCGCTATGAATTGTAATGCGGTTTCACCTGTTGGTGCAGTTGGTCCATGGCAGTTTATGTCACCAACAGCTAAAATGATGGGCTTGCGCGTTGATGAAACAATAGACGAAAGGAGAGATTTTTATAAAAGTACCAATGCAGCCGCTCGATATTTGAAAAAACTTCATTCGATGTTTAATGATTGGTTGCTTGTAATTGCATCTTATAATTGTGGGCCTGCCCCAGTATTAAGAGCGATTAATGCAGGTAAAGGAAGAAGTTTTTGGGATATAAAATCAAAATTACCAGGAGAAACACAGAATCATGTAATGGCCTTTATAGCAACAAGCGCTATTCTTGATAAATTTACAAATGTTTTAAGCATGGGAGGAATTCCAAGAGATGCAAAATTACATTCTAAAGGTGATAAAAATAGTTTAGTAAAAGACAATTCTGCTCCAAACAAATCAGCGATTAAAGATGAAATAGAAGTAGATGAAATGGAGGAAGTAAAAAAACCTCAATTTTCTCAGGAAGAGCTATCT
>CANGUS010000217.1 GCA_947457085.1 Bacteroidota bacterium | reverse complement strand
TAGGGGATTGGTCTATTTCAATTACTTTATCAATTAATTCTAACCCTTCTATGGATTTATATTCTAAAGGTTTTGTTTTGCTATCGTACACATGTTGCGATAACAACGGATAAAAAGTTTCAGTAATTAATGTCGATTTTCCACTGCCCGAAACACCCGTTACGCAAATTAATTTTCCCAATGGGAAAGTTGCATTTACTTTTTGTAAATTATTTCCATTGGCTCCTTTTAAAATAATAGATTGCCCTTTGCCTTTTCTTCTTTCGTTCGGGATTTCAATTTTTTGTGTGCCTTTCAAGAAATTAGCAGTAGGTGTATTTTGTTTTAAAAAAGTTTTTGGCGTTCCTTCACTTACAATGTTTCCGCCAAACCTACCTGCGCCAGGTCCTATATCTATCAAGTGGTCTGCACATAACATAATGTCTTTATCATGTTCTACCACTATGACTGTATTGCCAACATCTCGTAAGCTTTTTAAAGCTTTAATGAGTCTTTCATTATCACGTTGATGTAGTCCAATACTAGGTTCATCCAAAATATATGTAATGCCTTTCAGCTTGGAGCCAATTTGTGTTGCCAAACGAATGCGTTGACTTTCACCTCCACTTAAACTTCTTGAAACTCTATTTAAGGTTAAATAATCTAATCCAACTTCCAATAAAAAATCAATTCGTTCATTAATTTCATTGATGATTTCTTTGGCGATTACATTTTGTTTTTTATTTAATCTTTTTTCAATTCCTTTCAACCAATTTTTTAATTCAGATAAATTGAGCTCACTTAATTCAAAAATATTTTTTTCATCAATCTTAAACCACAAACTTTCTTTTTTTAATCGTGCACCATGGCAAGTAGGGCAGTGTGTTACCACCATATATTTTTCAGCCCATTGTTTCACATGTTCACTTTTAGTATCTCCGAACCAACGAATCACCATATTTACAATCCCTTCAAATTGAGTAGGAATCATTTCTGATATTTCCTCTTCAATATTAATGGCCATATCAATTTTAGCATCTTCAGTACCATATAAAACCATATTTAATGCTTTTTCTGAAAGCGAAGAAATTGGCTTGTTGACATCAAATTTGTATTTTTTACTTAAAGATTGCACTTGTTGATAAATGAATGTATCTCTTGCTAATCCCAATGGAGCAATGCCTCCGTCGGCAATTGAAATAGATTTATCGGGCAAAACAGCATGCATGTCTATAGAATAAACGGTACCTAATCCTTTACATTGTGGACAAGCACCATAAGGTGAATTAAATGAAAATGCATTGGGTGAGGGTTCATCATACGAAATCCCTGTTTCAGCACACATTAATAATTTTGATAATAATCGAACATCAGCGGCATCATCATGATTTAAAATGATCACTTGATCATTGCCAATTTTTAAGGCACTTTGTAAGCTCTCCACTAAACGTTGAGATGAATTTTTATCAGCGGACAGGCGATCAATTACCACTTCAATATCATGCACTTTGTATCGATCTACCTGCATTTTTTCTTTTAATTCCAACACTTCGCCATCCACTCTAACTCTTAAATAGCCTTGCTTTCTAAGTTGCTCAAATAACTCTCTATAATGACCTTTTCGTCCTTTAATAATGGGAGCTAAAACTAAAATCTTCTTATTATTAAATAAATCAAAAATGAGTTCTAGCATTTCTTCTTCCGAGTAGCGAACCATTTTTTTACCTGTATTGTAACTATATGCTTCACCAGCTCGAGCAAAAAGTAAACGTAAAAAATCATAAATCTCCGTTACCGTTCCAACTGTAGAACGTGGACTTTTATTGGTTGTTTTTTGTTCAATTGCCACCACAGGAGAAAGACCATCAATTTTATCAACATCTGGACGTTCCATATTGCCTACAAACTGACGAGCATAAGCAGAAAAACTTTCCATATACCGACGTTGACCTTCGGCATGAATGGTGTCAAATGCTAATGAAGACTTTCCACTACCACTAATCCCAGTAATCACTGTCAATTTATTTTTGGGAATAGTAACATCAATATTTTTTAAATTGTGCTCCCTAGCACCAATCACTTCTATGTGGTCTGACATGTTTCAAAATTAATAATTAATCTTGAATGACGCATGTTGAATTTGCAATAGGGTATTTGCAATTTTGAAGTCAATATTTACTTTTTTTTCTACGGGAACTTTGATTATTTTCTAATACTAAGAATCACATTAAATCAATGATATTAAATTGGTTTCAGAAGATTCTTTTATGCAAAAAAGCATGCTAATTTAAAATTAGCATGCTTTCTATTTTAATTTCCATAATGGGAAAGAATGATTATTTGATAGCGAGGATTCCTGGTAATGCTTTACCTTCAAAATATTCTAACAAAGCACCTCCACCAGTACTGACATATGAAACCTCATCAGCTAAATTAAATTTATTAATTGCTGCGACAGAATCACCACCCCCAATTAAAGAAAAAGCACCATTTTTAGTAGCTTCAGCAATGGCTAATGCGATTGCTTTGGTACCCCCTTGAAATTTTTCCATTTCAAAAACACCCATAGGTCCGTTCCATAAAATGGTTTTAGAGTTTTTAATAACATCGCTGAAAGTTGCTACCGATTTGGATGCAATATCCAATCCCATCCAACCAGCTGGGATATTGTTATTATCTACTATTTGTGTGTTTGCTTCTGCTGAAAATTTATCGGCAATTACACTGTCTGTAGGAATTAATAATTTAACTCCTTTTGCTGCTGCTTTTTCAAGTAATTGATTTGCCAAATCCAAACGATCATCTTCGCATAAAGAAGCGCCAATTTGATTTCCTTGCGCTTTTAAAAATGTATAAGCCATTCCACCACCAATGATAATATTGTCTGCTTTTTCTAAAAGCATTTCAATAATTAAAATTTTATCACTCACTTTTGCTCCTCCTAAAATAGCTGTAAATGGCTTTTCTGATTGATGCAATACTTTTTCTGCATTCGCAACTTCTGCATCCATCAACATACCAAACATTCTATTTTCGGGTTCAAAAAACTGAGCTACAATGGCTGTAGAAGCATGGGCTCTATGAGCAGTTCCAAATGCGTCATTAACGTAACAATTTCCGTAAGAGGCTAGTTTTTTTGCAAAGTCTATATCGCCTTTTTCTTCTTCTTTATAAAAACGTAAATTTTCTAAAAGCAAGACTTCACCTGGTTGCAAATTTGTAGCTTCTTTTTCAGCTTCTACTCCCATACAATCTCCAACAAATTTAACTGTCGCGCCATCTAAAATTTTTACTAAATGAGATAAGATGTGTTTTAATGAATATTTATCAGCTGGACCTTCTTTTGGTCGGCCTAAATGAGACATTAGAATAACACTTCCACCATCATTTAATATTTTTTTGATGGTAGGCACTGCTGCCTGCATTCTGGTGTCATCTGTTATTTGAAATTCAGCATTTAAAGGAACATTAAAATCTACGCGGACTAATGCTTTTTTACTATTGAAATTGTATGAAGTGAACTTTGACATATTTTTTATTTGGCTGCAAAATTAAGCATTCAACTCCATAAATAAAATTAATTGAAATGTAAGTTATTTCTTCTTTTTGTCTTTTTTTTCAGTTTTATTAAGGTCTTTTTTCTTC
>CANGUS010000216.1 GCA_947457085.1 Bacteroidota bacterium | reverse complement strand
AGTATATGTTATTGCAACTATATAAATTACAATTATTTGATTGCACAAAATAAAAAAAATATATTCATTTCTGAATAATATATAAATGAAAACGAAATAAGATGTCAAAAAACATTTCAATTATAGGCAGTGGGTTTGCAGGACTTTCAACCGCATGTTATTTGGCTCAGCAAGGTCATCAAGTAAATGTGTATGAAAAAAACGAACATTTAGGGGGGCGTGCGAGGGTTATGAAAACCAATGGATACCATTTTGACATGGGGCCAAGTTGGTATTGGATGCCTGATGTATTTGATCATTTTTTTGAATCCTTCGGCAAAAAATGTGCTGATTATTATGAACTAAAAAGACTTTCTCCTTCCTATCGAGTGTATTTTGGTGAAGATGACATATTAGATATTCCTGCTGATTATGAGGAGTTAAAAAAAATGTTTGAAACAATAGAATTGGGAGCAGGACATCAGCTAGATTTGTTTTTAGAAGAGGCTGCAAAAAAATACAAAGTGGGTATGAATGATTTAGTGCACACCCCTTGCCTTTCTATTTTTGAATTTATAAATAAAAAAATATTTTCAAATATTTTTAGCATCGATTTATTTCAGTCTTTCTCTGATCATATAAAAAAATATTTTACGCATCCTAAATTAATACGCCTACTAGAATTTCCAGTTTTATTTTTGGGAGCTATGCCCGAAGAAACGCCTGCTTTATACAGTATGATGAACTATGCTGACATAAAATTGGGCACTTGGTATCCAATGGGTGGCATGGGTAAAATTATTGATGGGATGGTAACGCTTGCTCAATCATTGGGAGTTACTTTTCATACGAATGCAGCTGTTCAAAAAATTTCTGTTGGTACATCAAACCAATGTGATGGTATTTTAGTGAATGACAAATTAATTGATACAGACATTGTTGTTTCTGCTGCAGACTACCATCATACAGAAATGAATTTATTAGAAAATAAATTTAAAAATTACACAGAAAAATATTGGGATTCTCGAGTACTTGCTCCTTCTTCTCTAATCTTTTATTTAGGAATCAATAAAAAAATAAATCATCTTCAACACCATAATTTATTTTTTGACAAACCTTTTTCGCCACATGCTACAGACATTTATAAAACACCAAAATGGCCAGAAGAACCCTTGTTTTATGTTTCGTGCGCATCAAAAACAGATGACAATGTTGCACCTGAAGGGAAAGAAAATTTATTTATATTAATACCAATAGCTCCCAACTTAAAAGATGATGAAGAAACCCGAGAAATCTATTTTGAAAAAATAATGACTCGTCTTGAAAAATTAACTGGTGAATCTATTAAAGAACACATAGAATATAAAAAATCATTTTGCGTAACTGAATTTAAAAATGAATACAATTCATATAAAGGGAATGCCTATGGATTAGCCAACACATTGATGCAAACGGCTGTATTGAAACCAAAAATAAAAAACAAGAAAATTTCTAATTTATACTACGCAGGACAACTAACTGTTCCCGGACCAGGCATCCCTCCATGCTTAATTTCTGGTAGTATTATTGCCAAACAAATAAAAAAAGACTTAACAAAATAATATTCATGAAAGAAATATTTGATACAATCAGCATAAAATGCAGCAAAACAACCACTATAAGTTACAGTACTAGTTTCTCATTAGGTATTAAATTTTTAAATAAAAAATTACATAACCCTATTTATGCGATATATGGATTCGTTCGATTTGCCGATGAGATAGTTGATACATTTCATGATTACGACAAACAATATTTATTTGCTAAATTTAAAGCAGATACCTATGAAGCTATTGAACAAAAAATTAGTTTGAATCCTATATTAAATAGTTTTCAAAAAGTAGTACACACCTATTCTATCGATAAATATTTGATTGACACTTTTTTAGATAGCATGGAAATGGATCTTAAAAAACAGGAATATGATAAAAAATTATATGATCAGTATATTCTTGGCTCTGCCGAAGTAGTTGGATTAATGTGCTTACGTGTATTTTGTGAAAGCAATACACAGCAGTATGAAGAGTTGAAACATTATGCAATGAAATTAGGATCCGCATTCCAAAAAGTCAATTTTTTACGAGATATAAAAGCAGACAATGAAGACTTGGGAAGAACTTATTTTCCTGAGGTAAATCTTGATAATTTTACTTTAGCGGATAAATTAGAAATTGAACAAAATATTCAAGATGAATTTGACGAAGCCCTTATTGGTATTAAAAAATTACCTTTAAGTTCAAGAAAGGGAGTTTACCTCGCATTTTATTATTATTCAGTTTTATTTAAAAAAATAAAAAATGTGCCTCCTCATAGAATCATGAATGAAAGAATTCGGATTCCAAATTTTGAAAAGATGATACTCATGCTTAAATCTAATCTCAGACACCAATTCAATATTTTATAATGAAACTTCTTAGCATATTGTTCCTATTTTTATTTGCGAATGACAGCAAAATAAATACAATTAGAAATATGTTTGAACAAGCTTCCTTGAATGAAAAAGCTGCTAATAATCTGTTAGATTTATTGAATAAGGAACAAAAATTATCTCCTATACTATTAGGTTATAAAGGATCTACAACAGCATTGGAGGCAAAGTATACCATAAACCCAGTTAAAAAATTAAAATTTTTCAATGAAGGAAAAACAATGTTAGAAAGAGCGATTCAAAGTGACCCACAAAATATAGAATTACGTTATTTGAGATTAGCCATTCAAACAAGTATCCCCGCATTTTTAAACTATAACAAAAATATAGACTCAGATAAAATACTTTTATTAGGAGCTATAAAATCAAGATTAATTTCAGATGCAGATTTGTTGAAAAAAATTGTCCATTTTTTAAATCAGTGCAATCAAGTTTCAATAACTGAGAAAAATCAAATGAATACAAAATAATGGAAGAAGAAATAATTTTAGTTGACACATTAGACAATCCCATTGGCTATCTGGGAAAAACTGAAACCCATAAATTAGGTTTATTGCACAGGGCATTTTCTGTATTTATTTTTAATGATAACAATGAATTATTATTACAACAAAGAGCTAATAATAAATATCATTCGGGCGGTTTATGGACAAATTCTTGTTGTAGCCATCCTAGAAAAAATGAGACTACTTTAGCAGCTGCAGAAAGAAGATTAATGGAAGAAATGGGAATATCAACTCCTTTAAAAAAGAACTTTGATTTTATTTATAAAGCTACTTTAGATAATGAACTAACGGAGCATGAATATGATCACGTATTTTTTGGAAACTATAATAGCTCACCTATCATTAATACTGAAGAAGTTATGGACTGGAAATACGAGTCCTTAGATAACATAAAAATGGACATACAAAAAAATCCAAATGCCTACACAGAGTGGTTTAAAATTTGTTTTGACGAAGTTCAAAATAGACTATTCCATTCTACTTATTAAATTAGTTACTTATTATTAAAAAATAAATAAAACATATACGACATGAATGCAATTACGAACATAGCCATCACCGCTTTTATTTTTATCCTCATGGAATTTGTTGCATGGTTTACGCACAAATACATTATGCACGGTTTTTTATGGAATTTACATGAAGATCATCATGTGGGAAAACCCGGCTTCTTTGAAAAAAACGATTCCTT
>CANGUS010000215.1 GCA_947457085.1 Bacteroidota bacterium | reverse complement strand
CGACCATTATAATAGGTTTTAGGATTGAAATGAAAAACATTTAATCCACCATAAATAAAAGGCGTAAAATTATAATGTCTGATATCTCCTTGTTCGATAAATCGATTGAATGGTAGTAAATTTAATTCTCCTACTACACCCCACTCTAAAACAAAAGATCTAAAATTTAAATTTCTGTTCAATTGATCTTGTACAGATGTTTTTGAATCATCCCCACTGATTCTTGCATAGTTGATAAACCCTTTAATGGCAAAGATCGGATGCATGTTTCGCTTAGCAAAAATACCCGTTGATAGGCCAGACCATTTGTAGGTTCTATCCTTAGTTTGCATATCACCTAAATAATTACTGGTTCCAATATTATATCCAAATTCAGTACTTTGTTGTGCATTGCTGAAAAAACTAACAGCAACTAAAAGTGAACCGATGATCATTTTCTTCATTCTATTTACATTTTGTTAGCGTAAATATAATAAAAGAAATTTCTTAATTTCCTATAAATGACTGATTATTTTACACGTTGAATCTGAAATGCATGATATCGCCGTCTTTAACGATATATTCTTTCCCTTCTATTCTTAATTTACCTACTTCCTTGCAAGCTGCTTCAGATTTATATTGAATAAAATCTTCGTATGAAATAACTTCTGCTTTGATAAATCCTTTTTCAAAATCATTGTGAATTACACTAGCTGCCTGAGGTGCTTTCCAGCCATTCATGATGGTCCAAGCCCTTACCTCTTGAACACCCACTGTAAAATAGGTTTCAAGATTTAAAAGTTTATAAGCAGATTGAATTAAACGATTTAAAGCAGGTTCTACCATCCCATATTCCTCCATAAACATTTGTTTATCTTCTTCATTTTCAATTTCTGCAATTTGAGCTTCTGCATTGTTACACATCACTATTACTTGGGCACCTTCATCTTTCACTCCTTCTATTAATGCCTCCGAAAATTTATTCCCAGTATGCATGCTTGCTTCATCTACATTGGCAATATATAATACCCGCTTGTCTGTCAAACAATTTAAATCTGCAATGGCTGATTTATCTTCTTTAGACAAACCTAAACTTCTGATATTTTTACCATCGTCCAATGTTTTTTTACAAAGCATTAATACTTCTAATTCTGCTTTTGCTTTTGGATCGTTTTTAGATAATTTTTCTACTTTAGGGATTTTTCTTTCAATTCCCTCTAAATCTTTTAATTGCAATTCGGTGTCAATAATATCTTTATCCCCCATCGGATTAATGATTCCTTCTTCACGCAATACGTTTTCGTCTTCAAAACATCTAATAACATGTATGATTGCATCTACTTCTCGGATGTTTGCTAAAAATTTATTTCCTAAGCCTTCTCCTTTACTAGCGCCTTTTACCAAGCCTGCAATGTCTACTATTTCAAGTTGCGTAGGTACCACTCGATTAGGATTTACTAAATCTCTTAATTTATTTAAACGATCGTCTGGAACGTCTACTAAACCTACATTGGGTTCAATAGTACAAAATCTGTAATTACTAGCTTGTGCTTTTGCACTGTTACTAACTGCATTAAAAAGGGTTGATTTCCCTACATTAGGAAGTCCTACGATACCTGCTTGTAAAGCCATTTTTGAATATTTTTTTAAGAATGCAAATGTAATGAATTGATATAGTTATTCATAAATAAAGGCCATTTTAATCCTTATTATCATTTAATTTATCAAAATGAAATGACAGTCGATGTTAATCTGATATTGAATTATATAATCTAAAATAAATTAAGCAGTGAATCAATTAGCTAAATAAATAAGACACATCTTCTTTTGTTAATTGTTTTATCATGTGCGTATCATCACTCACGATATCTTTTACTAAAGAATTTTTCTTATCTTTCAAGGTCATAATTTTTTCCTCAACGGTATCCTTACAAATTAATCGGTAGGCAAAAATATTCTTAGTTTGCCCTATCCGATGCGTTCTATCAATAGCTTGTTGCTCTACTGCCGGATTCCACCAAGGGTCAACCAAGTACACATAATCTGCTGAAGTTAAATTTAAACCCATTCCCCCGGCTTTCAACGATATTAAAAATACTTTACACTCGTCTTTATCTTGAAACTCTCTAATCGCATTTTCACGTTGTTGTGCCGTAAAGCTTCCATCAAAATATTGGAATGGAATATTTTTTTCTATTAATTTTTCTTTGATTAAACCAAGCATTCCTAAAAACTGCGAGAACACCAAGGCTTTGTGATCGCCCATATTGTCTTCCAACTCTCTAACCAATTCATCAATTTTCACACTGTGGTTTGGCAATTTAGTTTCTTCTTTTAGAATAGCAGGTGAATCACAAATTTGACGAAGTTTCATCAATCCTTGTAAAATAGCAAATTGGGATTTTTCAATGCCTTGATTGTCTATCGTTCCTAATATTTGTGAACGATACATATTTCGATACAGATCATAAATGGCTCGTTGCTCTTTACCCATTTCGCAGTATAAAGTAACTTCTGTTTTTTCTGGCAAATCTTTGGCAACCTGTTCTTTGGTTCTTCTTAGTAAAAATGGATAAATTAATTTTCGTAAATGCTGCTTCGTATCTACTTCCTGAAATTTATCTATCGGTTTTGCAAACTGTTCTTTGAAAAATTCTTTTGTTCCCAACATTCCTGGATTCAAGAAATTCATTTGAGAATACATATCAAAGGTATTGTTTTGCATAGGCGTACCACTCAATGCAATTCTGTTTTTACTAGGAATTAATTGAGCCGCTTTTGATACTTTTGAAGTAGGATTTTTAATAGTTTGAGACTCATCTAAAACTACATAATCAAATTCTAACTTCACTAACATGTCTATATCACTTCGCAAGGTCCCATAAGTAGAAATGATAATTTCATATTGATCCAATTCTTCTGCACGAGAGGTTCTGGTAGGACCATGTTGTATTAAATAAGAAATGCCTGGTGTAAATTTTTTAATTTCATTTTCCCAGTTAAATAAAAGTGTAGTCGGACAAACCACCATCGCCCTTAATTTGCCATATTTGTTTTTATAATATTGTAAAAATGTAAGGGTTTGTATGGTTTTACCAAGACCCATATCATCTGCCAATAAACCACCCCATTTAATCGTATCTAAATAAGCCAACCATTGAAAACCTGCTTTTTGGTATGGTCTTAATGTAGCATTTAGCTCTGATGGAATTTCAATGTTTGAATATTTTTCAGGGGTTTCGTTTAATAAATTTTGTTTCTTTTCTTCTAATTCTATTCTAATATTTTCATCGTCAATCAAATCATGCAATTCATCAATTACAGTAAAGTTATACTTACTTACTTTTAATGTTTGATCTTTCGCATCAGCCATTTTAAATAACAATGAAAACTTTTGCAACCATTCTTCAGGCAATAAACCATAGCTGCCATCCCCTAATGAAACATAATTTTGTTTTGCTTTCAATGCTTTTTGAATATCAGATATGGTAGCGGACTCTTCCCCAAATGTGATGTCAATTTCTGTATCAAACCAATCTAAATTAGATGAGATATATACTTTAGTAGTGGGCTTCGATTTATTTATTTTAAATTGTTTCAAGGTTTCATAACCATACAATTTTATTTTTTCTTCTTTCATCTTATCGAAGAATAAAAAGAACCAGTTTTTTTGCAACGCATATTTTG
>CANGUS010000214.1 GCA_947457085.1 Bacteroidota bacterium | reverse complement strand
GTCAAAATTTTTATGTTGGCATACGATATAAGAAATAAAAAATAGACTTTATAAATTGGTCATGATTAGCGCATCTGGTCCTGAGGCGCCGGTTAATGAAGAAAATCCATTTACAAAAATGGTGTAGTTTTTTCCGGCATCTAAAGAATAAATTATGTCAGACAATAATGTTTTTCCACTGGCAGATATTTTCACTGTAGCTGTTACAACACCCGGACTCGTATACATATATTCACTCGCACTTTTATAAGCAATCCCATTAAAAAAGGGATTTTGCTTGATGCTACAATCCAATGATTCTCCAGATGAAAGTATATTAACGAAACGAATTTGTGCTAAATCTGATTTTGTTGGCAATGGATTATCATAAATTAACACTGGCGTTAATCTAGATGGTGAATCACAAATAAATAATGAGTACAATGAACCTTCTTTAATTACAGCCGGGAATGAATTTAACAGCATATTGGTAGAAGAACGTTTTAAGTCAAATTGTGTGCTGCCCGATTGAATCGGAAAATATTGAGTGAAGCTTTTGTAATACCGCCCTACCGATAGTTCTGTGGCATTATTTTGCCAAAGTTTAATACCAGCTGTACCAGGAGCTGCATGTATGAGTTGAATTTTAGACGTTCGTGGATCCGATTCACCCTGTTCAGGATTTTGAATAACAATCGTATTTCTTGTACAAGATAATAGACAAATTATACTGAAGACAAATAATATGTAGCGCATAAATAATTATTTTAAACAAAATTAATTTATTTTCATTTTGCCCAATATTAAGTTTTACTATAGCCAATTTATTTTTAGAAATTTAGCTTCAGATGAGCAATACTTAATTTTTTTATTTACTTCTTACGTAATGTATTATTTCAAATCGGCAATCATTGCTTTGATTTTTTCATTCGCAGGCTCTATTTTCAAGGCGCGATAAAGCAAGGGTTTGATATATTTTTTTTGATTGGTTTGGTAATAGACCACCGCTAAATTAACAAGTGTTTGAACATGATCCGGATCAATTTGCAATGATTTTTCGAAATAATATTTTGCCAATGGCAAATTGTTTTCTTGCATGGCAATATAACCCAAATTGAAATTTGCCAAACCATATCGAGGATGCTCCTTGATAATAAATTGACAAACTTTTTTTGCCTCCACCAAATTATTTTGGGCAACATAGGCAGTGGCAAGTTTATTTTGAAAATCTAAAACGAAGGGCTTGAGTTTACAAGCTTCTTTAAAATACATAATCGCTTTCGTATAATCTTCGATTGCATAAAAGGCTTCTCCAATGCGATAGTTGGTCCAAGCGTCCTTAATGTTTGTTGGCGATTTTTTATTTGAAAGAGAAATGATTTTTTGATAGTTTTCTTTTAAATAATATGCCCGAATTAAATCTTTATCAAAATCATTTTTTATATCAACACCCGATTTATCTAAATAATAAAATGTGCTGTCTAAAAATGCTTGACTAGGAGTGTATCTTTCATAAAATTCTAAGAAGGCCCTGGCTCTGATTTTATTTTCAGGGCGATCATTGTTATAACATTTTAATTGAACAAATTTTGAAATTGCATTTTTATTTGAAGCCGTTATTTTTTTATTCGGAATTCTGATGTAATGATCGGTAACGGCAACATGAGGAATATCGATGCTTCCATTTTTTGGCATGTGGCAGGCTATACAGTTTTCGGTTGTCGTTTGCTTGTTGTCAGGCTTGCATAATTTATTAGATGGATGACATGATTTACAAGCATTAATATAAACTTCATTTTTTGTAAACTTCACGCTGACATGGGGATTGTGGCAACTGATACAACTCATTTTGCCAGAATTAATGTAGCAATTACTCATCTTCATACGCTCCACATGGCTTGCCATAATCATGTTTTGTTCATTGCCTTCATAAATTGGCATAAACGTATTCATGGTATTTTTTAAATCCTGTGAAGGCTTAAAATCAACAAATGTTTTATTGTCATTTAATGTTGTGATGCCTTGCAAATGACATCGCTGGCACAAATTATTTTGTTGTTCGGTTGTCATTCTTCGAGGATTGACAATTGAAAAATCTGGACCTTTTGAGGTATCTACAATGTCTCCTTTTCGTTTATTCGCTACATGAATACTGCCTGGACCATGACAACGTTCACAATCAATTCCTAATGGAACATTTGAAAATTTATTAAAACTACCTTCTTCAAATTGAGGATATCCATTGTGACAAGTAATGCATTCCATTTCTATTTTTCTGTCAAAGCGAGCATTAAGCCCTTTTTCAAAACCTGGCGCTAAATCCCATTTTCCTTTTTGGGTATAAAATGTAATGGGGGCTTGATGTAAATATCCATTGATATTGATCAGATGCGAATTCGTATGTTGCCCGCTACCTACAATATAACTCACTTTCTCCAAGCGTTTATGAATGGTATCACGTCCATCTAATCGATATTCTAAAATGTATAAACTGTCGCCATTCCAAAAAGGTTTATAGTAAAAATCCTTAACAGAGTCGTAGACCAATGCTTTGGCAGGAGAAAAATCGGCAGCAGATTTTTGTTTGTTTGCGATGCCCCAACTTTTACCCATACCCGTTTGAATAAAGGTTTCATAAATTTGCCAATGACAACTTCTACATTCTTGCATACCTACATAATGGGCATTTTTATCTTGCACATTTAAGTATGGACTTTCTTTTTGCTCGCTGTTGCAGTTTACTAAAACAACTATACTGATCGCAATAAATACAATATAAACGAAGTAGTTTTTCATTCGCTGTAAATATACTTTGTATCTTCGAAATCTATTTTTAAAATGCAATGAAAAAATTAAGTTTGCTATTTCTTTTATTGATATCAAATTATGTATTTGCTCAAAATTTTGACATCAATACTTTAAAAGAATTGAATCTCAACAGAAATAGAAATTTAGATGCCTCCATGCGATTTATTTCTAATTCGGAATATGCAGCAGGCATAGCCGCTCCATTGTTTGTGTGTGGCTTGGGATTGGCAACTAAAGACAGTTCTATGCTGCACAAAGGAGTAAATGTATCGGTGGCGGTCATTGCAAATACTGGAGCAACCTATCTATTAAAAAGAATAGTAAACAGAGACAGGCCAGGCGTAAGCTATCCGTTTTTACAACCATTAGAAAACAAAACGAAGCATTCATTCCCATCGGGTCATACATCCAATGCTTTTTGCATAGCCACTTCCATTAGTTTAAATTTTAGAAAGTGGTATCTTATAGCTCCCTCCTATTTATGGGCAAGCTCGGTTGGATATGCTAGAATGCATATGGGCGTGCATTATCCAAGTGATGTTTTTGCAGGAGCATTGTTAGGGGCAGGTTCTGCATGGATAAGCTATCAAGCCAATAAAAAAATGAATAGTTATTGGATCAAAAAAAAGCTGACAAAAACATTTTAGGGCTTCTTGCCTTTAAATGCGACTAACGCAATTTTAGTATTGTCGAAATTCGTAACGATTCTGTAAAATTTATCTAAGCCATATTTTCTGCAATCAAAAATTTCTTGCCACTGAGCAGTTGGATTTTTAAATACATTTTTCTTGATATAAATAATTCCATTATGCCCCATTATAACACTTCCATCCATTAAAAAACAATAATCCTCTTCACCTTCTATGGTTTCTGTGATAATAGGAT
>CANGUS010000213.1 GCA_947457085.1 Bacteroidota bacterium | reverse complement strand
TTATTATTTAAAGCACCTAACTCTACATTCTCAATATTTTGGGTAGTACTTGCGGTTGTGTATGTAGGTATACACCAGCAATTGCTTATAGGACTCCAGGTTTGAGGAGTAATACAAATAGGAGCCGTAGTATCTTTCAATCCAGAACTTAAACAGGTAACAATACAACGGTAAGCCCTTGTACCTGGAACAACTACCGAGTAGGTACTGCTCGTTGCACCTGGCAAATTTGCCCATACTGATGCGGTACAAGTATTCGCACGTTGCCATTGATAAGCTAAATTATTTAATAAGGAAGATCCCAATAAGGTAAAATTGGTTGTCACACCAGGACATGGAGTCGTATTCGCTGATACTGTCCCAGCTGTTGGTTTTGCCGAACAAGATGTAGATGAAATAACTGTAAAATTATAATCTTCACACTCACCATAAGTCATTGTTTGATTACAATCATCTGTAATTGCAGGCACTGTATTCCACCTACATAAAACACGCATTCTTTTTAAACCAGGTGTTGCTGTTGCTGGTACTGTAATTGTAGCAGTTTGAACAGCTAATGTAGCTGCAGCTGAAACAAATACGGCTTCATTTAAATCTTGAAAATCTCCATCATTGTTATAATCTATCCAAACTCTAAAACCTTCGGGATAAGAAGGACCACATTGCATTGATAAATTAACAGTTAAACCTTGTATTTGTGATGCACCTAATGCACTAAAATAGGTATAATTTCCATTACAACCAGTATTATTATTGGTTATATTAGTTAAACCTCCTGTAGTTGAAAAATTATTGATTACATCGCCTCCATTAGGATCAGAACATCCATAGGCTAAACCAAATGGATGATTATAATTTGGAATACAATATATTTGTGCATTTGCACCCACAAAAGAGCATGCAATAAAAATTAGAAATAATATTTTTTTAATCATAATAAAATGAATTTAGAAAAGTAAATTTAATGTTATTTGAAATAATAACAAAATAATAATTCCAACAATTATTTAACAAAAAAAACTGCACCATTTCGGGTGCAGTTTTTTTATTATTTGATGTTATGTGTTTTATTGATTTTGAATCGTAGTATCTTTTACCTGAGGGGTATTTTTATCTGCAGATGCACAACAAGGTTTGTCACAAGTTGCTTTATCGCAAGTCCCGCCACAAGTAGCTTTACATTCTTCTGAGTCTCCACTACATGAAGCAGCTTTATCAGCAGCGCAACAAGATTTCTCTGATTTTGTTGCAGCAGCAGCTGTTCCGCCCATAATTGAAGTACATTGTTCTTCAGTGCAACCAGCTGCTTTACAAGCTGACATCATAGTGCCTAATTTTTGCATTCTACTTTCTTGAATTTGATCATGAAACATTCCACTTAATGTAGGTGCTATCACCAAAGAAACAATAGACATTAATTTAATCAAGATATTCATAGATGGTCCTGAAGTATCTTTAAACGGATCTCCTACTGTATCACCAGTTACAGATGCTTTGTGTGGTTCCGATTTTTTATACTCCATTTTACCATTGATTTCCACTCCTTTTTCAAATGATTTTTTTGCATTATCCCATGCACCACCTGCGTTGTTTTGGAACATTCCCATTAAAACTCCACTCACAGTAGCACCAGCTAAGAAACCACCTAAAACTTCTGGCCCTAATAAAAATCCAATAATTAATGGCGCTACAATTGCAATTGCTCCTGGTAACATCATTTTTTTGATAGAAGCTTCTGTAGAAATAGCGACACATTTATCATATTGAGGTTTTCCTGTTCCTTCCATAATACCTGGAATTTCACGGAACTGGCGACGAACTTCTTCTACCATTGCCATAGCTGCTTCACCCACCGCACGAATTGCCAATGAAGAGAAAATAAAAGGAATCATTGCACCAACAAATAAACCAGCTAACACAGGCGCATTGTAGATGTCAATTCCATCAATACCAGAGATACCAACGAATGCTGCAAATAATGCCAAGGCTGTTAAGGCTGCAGAAGCAATGGCAAAACCTTTACCAGTTGCTGCTGTTGTATTTCCTACAGCATCTAAAATATCTGTTTTTTCACGAACATCAGCAGGCAATTCACTCATTTCTGCAATTCCTCCTGCATTATCTGCAATTGGACCAAATGCATCAATCGCTAATTGCATAGCCGTTGTAGCCATCATACCGGCAGCAGCAATTGCCACACCGTATAAACCAGCAAAGTGGTAAGAACCGTAAATACCAGCAGCTAAAACAATCATAGGTAAGAATGTAGATTCCATACCCATCGCTAAACCACCAATAATGTTAGTAGCGTGTCCTGTAGCCGATTGGCGAACAATACTTAATACTGGACGTTTACCCATTGCTGTATAATATTCAGTAATGATACTCATTAAAGTACCTACTGCTAATCCAACTAAAATAGAGAAAAATACGCCTGTATTTGTGAATGTAAATCCACGCAAAGTCATTTCAGCAGGTAAAATATAAGAAGTCAAGAAGAAACAAACGATAGCCGTTAAAACGATAGAACCATAGTTCCCCATATTCAAAGCATTTTGAACTTTTGTTGTGCTTAATCCTGCGCTTTCAGAAATACGAACAAAAAATGTTCCGATAATTGATAAAATAATACCAACACCAGCAATTAACATCGGTAATAATATAGGAGCTAAACCTCCGAAGTTATCTCCGACGCTCATTGTTTCTTTTCCTAAAACCATAGTTGCTAAAACCGTTGCTACATATGAACCAAATAAATCGGCACCCATACCAGCCACGTCCCCTACGTTATCCCCTACGTTATCTGCAATCGTTGCTGGATTACGAGGATCATCTTCTGGAATACCAGCTTCCACTTTACCAACTAAGTCAGCACCCACATCAGCCGCTTTGGTATAAATACCACCTCCTACACGCGCAAACAACGCAATCGACTCTGCTCCTAAAGAGAAACCAGTTAAAACTTCAATTGCTTTTGATAAGGCATGTGTATATTCAGGAGAGCCCATTGTGTAATCACCAACAAAGCTCATGTATAACAATACGAACATAGAACCTAAACCTAAAACAGCTAAACCAGCAACACCCATACCCATTACAGAACCTCCTGTAAAGGAAACTTTTAAGGCTTTTGCCAACGATGTACGAGCAGCTTCCGCTGTACGAACATTAGATTTAGTAGCAATACGCATTCCTAAATAACCTGCCAATGCACTAAAGAAAGCACCAACTATAAATGCCAATGCAATTGTCCAATGACTGTTTTTATCTGTAAAACCCATAAAGCCTAACAATAAAGCAGCGATGATTACAAAGTAACTCATTACTTTATATTCAGCTTTTAAAAATGCCATTGCACCATCAGCAATATAGCCAGCAATTTCTTTCATGCGGTCGTTGCCTGCACTTTGTTTGGTCACCCATGCACTTTGTATAAAAGTGTATAAAAGTGCCACGATTCCGAAAACGGGAACTAAGTAAAATAAATAATTCATATATATTTTGTTTTTTGAGGGCGCAAAAGTAACTAATGAAAGTCTAAAAATGA
This sequence comes from Bacteroidota bacterium, assembly GCA_947457085.1. Taxonomy (GTDB): domain Bacteria; phylum Bacteroidota; class Bacteroidia; order Chitinophagales; family Chitinophagaceae; genus OLB11. Next base: position 160 of record CANGUS010000213.1, on the reverse strand, counting down.
AATATTCTAATCAGTAGTTCGTTTTTAGGGCTTAATTTTTAGTGCTATATGCAAAATAATTTGCTAAAAAGGTATGTTTTGAGTGATGAGATATTAATTATGAGATATGAGATTTCTTATTTGGGCAATATTGTAATATCTGAGTACTGACATCCGACAT
>CANGUS010000212.1 GCA_947457085.1 Bacteroidota bacterium | reverse complement strand
TTTGCGAACAATCAAAAAATGGACAACGTAAATATCAGAAATATTTACACGCTCAAAGGAATGACTACTTCAGAAGATGGCAAGTTTGAAATCATTGTAAAAAAAGGAGAATTAGTTGAATTTTCTAAAGTCGGTTATCAAACATTACGCATCCGGATTAGCAATGAAAAAGAACCAAGTTATTATCATTTAATTATGAATAGAGCTGCTATATTACTCAGAGAAGTGGATATAAAAGGCAAACCTATTGATTTTAAAAAAGACAGCATAAAATTCAGAGAATCCTATGATTTAATATTGCGCAAACCAAAAAAAGAAGAAATAGACATGCAAAGCATGCCTTTGGCTATGTTGAGTAAAAAAAATAGACAAGAGTGGGCTTTTCAAGAAATGTATGCTGCTTGGGAGCAAGAAAAATATATTGATTTTGTTTTTAATGACAAATTAGTTCACAAAATTACTTATTTAGAAAATGATGAGCTTGCCATTTTTATAAAAAAATATCGACCTAGTTACGAATTTTTAAGAAGCGCCAGTGAGTATGAATTTTTAGAGTATATTAAACGATGTTATTACCGATTTAAAACTAAAAAATAATATAGTTAAATAAAAAAGAGTCCTATAATTAGGACTCTTTTTTTATTATTAACTTTCGTTTTTAATTATCGAATGATAGTAACATCTCCTTTAAACATTTTAGTTGGGCCATTAGGCATTGCTAATTTAATTAAATAATAATAAACCCCTGGATCTTGATTAACCCCTTTAAATGTTCCATTCCAACCTCTATTGTCATTGGCATTAAAGACTTCTTGCCCCCATCTATTCAATACCCTGAATTCTTGAATTTTTTGGAAAGATAAGTTTGCCACTTTGAACAAATCATTAATCCCATCACCGTTAGGGCTAAAAGCAGAAGGAACAAATAAATTATCTTCATAATCCACATTTACTTTAATACTATCTTTTGTACCACAACCGAATTGATTTATACCATATACAGTGTAAGTAGTAGGTTCTTGTGGAGAAACGATTGTATTGGATACATTCGGATTACCAGTACCCCAAACTGGAGACCAATTATAAACTTGAGCACCGGTTGCAATTAGATTTACTTCTTGTAAATATTTAATGGTAATAGAATCCCCATTTAAAATAGAAACTGTTGGAGTTGGATTAAGAGAAATATGCACATATTGGGTGTCAGTACAGTTATACGTATCAGTTCTTACACAAGCAAACAATGAATCGGCATAAGATAGCGGCGTAATCACAGGGCTGCTACAATTTACACAACTCAAAGCATTTGTGCTGAAATTAACAGCATTAAACCAAACAAAATTTTGTGATGGTGCATTACCAGAACCATATGCAGAAGCGTTAAATCCATCACCTAAACAGATTGTAGTGTCTGCTGGAGTAACTGTTAAATCATGAATAGAAAGCGTAACAGTAACAGAGTCATGAACTTCACATTTGTTTCCGCCAGTGGTATAAACATGATAAGTTTTGCCTACTTCAACATAAGCTGTTGTAGTATTTGCTGTTGAATCAAAAACAAGAGTACCTGGAGTCCATCGATAAGGCCATGTTTTTACAGGTATATCACAAATTGAAAATGTCATATTCATTCTGTAAGTCCCAGCTGAAGCAGATGTTCCTGTTGCTAAAGTACCAGAAGGCAAGTTCGGTAAATCACATCCACTATTAGGATGGAATTGAGAGATATATTGGCTCGTAGCTACACCAGGTAAATAAGCGATTTCATCACTTCCACCAGGGAAAGTAGTATTGAAATAACATATTTCAACAACTAAATTTTGTGTACCATCCCATAGGAATGGAGTATTTAAATTGAATGTGTTTACACCAGCAACTGTATTATAATTACTATTGCTATAAACTAATTTCATATCTTGTTGAGGTATGAATGTATTAATTGCATTTAGTGGTGTACAACCCATTTTAATATTCATGTTGTAACCAGAAGTACTATTTTTGTTGATAACATCAAGTGCTATTGCATCTATTTTCCCTTTGAAAATACCTAAAGAATTCAAATCGGCTACAGTATAAAGCATTTGAGTTCTCTCACCCATATTTGAACCAAATGGGGTAATGCTTGCTACCGTATTTACACCCGTATTAAATGCATATTGATTATATGGTGCAATACAATTTACGTTTTCTTCACCACATTCATAAACTGGAACTGAACCAAAAGGTGTTGCAGAAAGTGTAATTAAACCTGGTTCACAAAATACCATCGGTGAGGCTGTTGCATCAACTGAATTTGAATTATCTACAACTATTTGAACAGTATCTTTCGTAACACAATTTGGATTTGCTGTAGATACAGTAACTACAAAATCTGTTGAAGATGGAACCCCTGCAGAATATGGATCTTGTATGGTACTATTTGATAATGAGGCACTAGGTGTCCAACTATAATTAAACACACCAGATTCACAATAGTTAAATCTTGTATTTGGTCTAACAGATCCAATTAAAGGCGTTGATGCTGCTAAATTACAACCATTTGGATTGGTTGAATATAGAGCTTGTTGCATAACGGTATTAGTTGGTGTATTTGAACTTACTAAAATATTTGTTGTGAAATTAAATGGATCTGCATTGTAACAAACTTCTACTACTAAATTTGTTAATCCATCCCAATAATATCCTTCTCCTTGAATGATGCTAGGATTGGTAGCAGTTGTAAATACATGCGATCTCCAACCTGGAGTATTATTGAAATATTTTGAAATAGCATATACTTGACTCAAACCTCCTAAAAATCCTGTTGCAGCACTTAAGGCAGTATCGTTAGTACAACCCATACTTATTTTCATGTTTCTTAGTGTATCACTTCCTGTAGATGCCACATTAAAACCAATTGATTTTAAATTTCCTGATTTTATACCTGCTGCACGCAATTCAGCTGCGGTATATAAAAATTGGATTTTATAAGCAGATTCAAAATCAGTGTAATACGGTGAATATTGACCTTGTTGAATATTTCCAGTACCGATTGTTTTAACAACTGGTGATCCGTTACATTGAAAAGCAGACAATCCACAAGGCATTGCTGAAGCATTGGTAAATAATTGGAATGGGTAATTTGGACATACATTATTATCAGAAGCTAATGCATTTAATTTTGCCCGAATTCCACTTACAGTTACTGTAGTTGAATCTCTATAGGTACATCCGTTGTCATCTCTGTAGAATAAAAAATATTCTTGTGTATTTAAGGTAGAAGAAAAAGGATTTAATGCAGTTGAATCAGATAATTTTGTTGATGGCCTCCATCGAATAATTGGATTTATTTGAGGGATAGAGACTGTTGCAGCTAATGCGATGGAATCGTTTGCACAAATTACTTGATCAGGACCAGCATCTACCAGTAACGTTCCAGGGTGCACTACAATAGTTACGGTATCTTTTACTTTACAAGTAAGTCCTGGAGGAGGATTTAGTGCAGTTACCACATAAGTGGTAGTAGCGGTAGGTGCCGCAAAAGGTTTCATTACAGTTAATGAAGATAAACCTAAATTGGTAGTGCCACCATTAATATCCGTCCATGACCATTGGTTAATACCAAATGGTGCTGTTACTTGAAATTGCACGGAGTCAGCTCCAATACAATAATTTAAATCTGGACCAGCATCTACCCCTGGCAATACCTTTATTTGTACAACACAATAC
>CANGUS010000211.1 GCA_947457085.1 Bacteroidota bacterium | reverse complement strand
GTCGGGTAGTTTTACTAAATCATTGTCGGTTGCTTTTTGGTTCGCACCAAATGTCAATAAGCTTTTATTATGAATGTTATAAACCCCTTTAAAATCTCGTCCCATATTAATGGGCCATGAAAGTGGTTGCGTTTTTATATTCAATTTTTTCTCCACTTCTTCTAATAAGTCAAAAGGATTTTGTCCGTCTCTATCCATTTTATTGATGAAGATGATAACAGGGGTATTGCGCATTCTACAAACTTCCATCAATCGTTCAGTTTGCTCTTCTACACCTTTTACGCAATCAATTACTAATACCACACTGTCTACGGCAGTTAATGTTCGATAGGTATCTTCCGCAAAATCTTTGTGTCCGGGAGTATCTAATAAGTTGATCAGTTTGTCTTTATATTCAAAACTCATTACTGAGGTTGCTACCGATATACCCCGTTGACGCTCAATTTCCATAAAGTCGGAAGCGGCATGCTTTTTTATCTTGTTTGATTTTACCGCACCTGCTGTTTGGATTGCCCCTCCAAATAACAAGAATTTTTCTGTCAAGGTAGTTTTTCCGGCATCCGGGTGTGATATAATTGCGAATGTTTTTCGTTTTTCTATTTCGTGTTCGTATTTCATACAGAGCGCAAATATAGTTTTTAGTTATTGGTTTTTACTTGTAACCACTCTATTATTAAACAAAAAAAATATAATTTCATTTTAATAAAAATTGATATCTTTATATTAAAATAAATTTTTATGAAAAAGATAATCCAAAGCTCATTTTTATTGAGCACGTTAGCAGTCATATATTTTACGAACGTTTCTTTTAGTAATGGAGGATTTAGTAATTCAGTTGTAACTGGAGGTTGTAATTGTCATGGACCAGCAAGTGCAAACACACTTGTAACGGTCGATTTTAATGGTGGTGATTTATATTATGCCAATGGGCAAACATATCCCATTACGATTACAGTTATCTCGTCAAGTTCTAAACCAGCAGCTGGTTTTGCTTTAAGTACCAATGTTGGAACTTTTGGTGTTGAACCAGCAGGAACTCAACTTTCGGGTAATGTTTGGAAGCACAATACTCCAGAAGCAACTTCAGGTGCATCGCCATCATTTGCTAGTTGGACTATTGATTGGACAGCACCTGCTACCGGAGCGGTTCCTTTACAAATTTTTGCTGTAGGAAATGCAGTTAACGGCGCAGGTTCTAGTGGAGATGAATGGGCATTTGCATCAACTTTAAATGTTGTTTTGCCAGTATTATTTACTGATTTTAAAGCGACCTCATTTGAAAAAAATACTATTTTAAATTGGTCAATTGCAGACGAAAAAAATGTAAAGCAATATCAAATTGAACAATCTAATAATGGAACAGATTTCTCTACGATTGGAAAAGTGGATGCCAATTTGCTGACTACTTATCAATTTATAGATGATTCAAAAGTACACGCTCCATTAGCCTATTATAGAATTAAAGCAATTGACTTCAGTGAAAAATTCAGATACTCAGAAATAATAAAAGTTCAAAAAGAAAATAGTTCGTCTTTAATAAAAATATATCCTTCAATTATTACAGGTAATGCCCCCATTCATATTCAACACAATGAGGCTAATGCTGAAATAATGATATATCATATGAATGGTCAATTGGTGAAAACCCAAAGAATAACCAGCTCAACTTCTTATTTAGAATTAAATGAAATGTCGAAAGGAATGTATTTTGTTTTTGTAAAAACAAATAATAATAAAAGATTTGTTGATAAATTGATTATTCAATAATGGATTCAAAATAACATTTAATAGATTTAAATGAAAAACGGTTCTCAGAAGAGAACCGTTTTCTTTTATCAATAAATAATAAAAATTAAGCTAATGTGATGCTATTGTCTAAATAAACATCTTGAATAGTATTCAATAATTGAATACCTTCATTCATTGGTTTTTGGAAGGCTTTACGACCAGAAATTAATCCCATACCACCAGCACGTTTGTTTACAACAGCTGTCATAACTGCTTCAGCCATATCGGTTGCCCCTTTACTTTCTCCACCAGAATTAATTAAACCAACACGTCCCATATAGCAATTCGCTACTTGGTAACGAGTTAAATCAATTGGGTGGTCGGTCGTCAATTTATCGTAAACTAATTTGCTTGTTTTTCCGAAGTTTAACGCATTGTAACCACCATTGTTGGTTGGTAATTTTTGTTTGATAATATCCGCTTGTATAGTTACTCCTAAGTGATTTGCTTGGGCTGTTAAATCTGCTGCTGCATGATAATCAACTCCGTCTTTTTTGAAGCCAGAATTTCTTAAATAGCACCATAAAACAGTTGCCATTCCTAATTCGTGTGCATATTCAAAGGCTTTAGCTACTTCTTGAATTTGACGAGTACTTTCTTCGCTACCAAAATAGATAGTTGCTCCAACTGCAGTTGCACCCATGTTCCAAGCATCACGAATAGAACCAAACATGATTTGATCGAACCCATTTGGATATTTAATAAATTCATTGTGGTTAATTTTTACAATGAACGGAATTTTGTGTGCATATTTACGAGACACGGCTCCTAATACACCATATGTAGAAGCTACTGCATTGCAACCACCTTCTATCGCTAATTTTACAATATTTTCAGGGTTAAAATAAGCAGGATTGGGTGCAAATGATGCTCCAGCACTGTGCTCAATTCCTTGGTCAACCGGTAAAATAGATACATAACCTGTATTTTTTAAACGGCCATTCCCCATTAAAGTTTGTATGCTTTTTAAAGTTTGGATATTGCGATTGCTTCCAGCCCAAACATCATCTATTGTATTTTCAGAAGGCATATAAAGGTCTTCTTTTGCAATAGTGGTGCATTTGTGATCAAGATAGTATGCTGCATCTTTGCCTAATAAATCTAAAATTGCTTGATTAGCCATATTGTTATATTTTTTTAAATGTTTAAAAAGTCAGCAAAAGTAATCAAAAGCACCTGAAGTTTATAGTTTTTTTGAACAAAATTGACAAAAATCAATCTATATTGATAAAATGAACACCATTTTCATACTCTTTATCTAATTGATTCATAATCTTTTGGAATTGCTCTGGATTTTTTACGAAGTCAATTTGGGTAGTATTTATGATGAGGGTTTTAAATTGTTCAGATTTTAACAATTGTAAATAAGCGTTTTGTAAATCGACTAAATATTCATCTGCGATATTTTGCTCGTATTCTCTACCTCGTAATTTAATATTTGATTTTAGCTTTGATAATGGTGCATGTAAATAAATAATTAAATCAGGCTTAGGTAAATTTAAGTAAATGATATCAAAAATGGTTTCATATAGTTTATAATCATCTTCTTGTAAATTCACTTTTGCAAATAATTTGCTTTTTATAAATAAGTAATCTGAAACTACAAACTGATTAAATAAATCTCTTGTATTGAGCATCTCTTTTAATTGCTTAAATCGTTCTGCTAAAAAGGAAAGCTCTAATGGGAATGAATATTTGTCTTTGTCTGCGTAAAATTTAGGTAAAAAAGGATTGTCGGCAAATTGTTCCAAAATCAGATTTGCATCCAATTCTTTTTGAAGCATTTGGGCTAGGGTAGTTTTACCTGCCCCAATATTTCCTTCTATCGTGATATATTTATACTTCATAAAAAAAAGACCGCGAAAATAAGAGGTTTTTTAATTGTCTCAATAATTAATTTGCATAGTCAAATGTCAGCTACTAAAATATTGCAATTTTAGAAAGAGAAGTAGTGATAAATATTTTTTTAAATGGAGTAGATAATTAAATGAATCC
>CANGUS010000210.1 GCA_947457085.1 Bacteroidota bacterium | reverse complement strand
GTATACCCCCAGCTATCTCCTACTGAACCTACAAAAGAACAAAATACTAAAGTAGGATCTATGATGAGTTGGTATTTTGGATTGTATTTTTTACCGACTTTAAAGGAAACAACCCCTTCATTTAAGATGTATTCACAAGGAATTTCTACTTTTTCTCCATCAATAAATTGGTAACTGTAAGGTTCAGATTCTATCATTTCACCCAATGATGTTTTTACAACCAATTTATTTTTTACAACACTCAATCCTTCTACCCCTTCGTATTGAATTTTAATTTTAGAAATGTCGCTGTTAGGAGAAACTAACAAATCATATTTTACATTATTATTTTCAGAATATACATGCATGTTTATTCCATCATACAATTTTGTGTAATTAACAGCCAATGAAGGATGTATAGCATGTTTCCATTTACTAGAATCGGCACCCAAATAGTAATTATAATAATGTTTTTGTAATTTTTCTTGCGATGTAGTAACTGAAGAATTGCTATTCAAAAAATTCACTTTATAAGCATGGTAATGTAAGGTTTCAGAAACCAATTTGCCTCCATGATGCACGGCATCTATCTTGGCAGCATTGGCCATATCACTCAAAAAAATAGTAAATCCATTTTTACGTAAATAAATATCTCCAGATTTAGTTGAGCCTTTGTATGAAAAAGGGCCATCCCATTGACCTTGATTTTCAATAAATTCGATAGGAGTTTGTGCTTCCACTTTTCCATAAATAAATAGAAATGAAAAGGATAATAAGAGTAAATATTTAAACATAAATTGGTATTAAATTGTATCAATGTTGATTACCAATAGTAAAATTACTAAAATAATATAATACTCATATCATATAGATGTATTTTTCACATCAATTCGTTTGAAATGATTTTAAACATGTATTTTTGCGTAAAATTCATACATCATGTTAAAGACAGGAAACCCTATCGTAAGTATATATACAGAAATGACCCCGAATCCGGAAACAATGAAGTTTGTGGCAAATAAATTATTGTATCCAAGTAAAAGTATTGATTTTCAAAACGAGCAAGCCTCTTCTCCTTCACCTTTGGCGAAAGAGTTGTTTGGTTTTCCTTTTATTAAAGGTGTTTTTATTGCGAGTAATTTTGTAACGCTCACCAAAACTGTTGAAACAGACTGGAACGAAGTGATTCCATCTCTTAGAGAGTTTTTAAAAGAATATTTAGAAGAAGGCAAAGTGGTGATTAATGAAGATGAAATTGTGAAACCAATTGAAAACAATGCTACTAGCGGAGACGATTCTGAAATTGTAACTCGTATAAAAGAATTATTAGAAAACTATGTTAAACCAGCAGTAGAAATGGATGGTGGTGCTATTTCATTTAAAAGTTACCACAATGGCTCGGTAACGCTATCTTTACAAGGATCTTGCAGCGGTTGTCCGTCCTCTATGATTACCCTAAAGTCGGGTATTGAAGGCATGATGAAACGCATGATTCCTGAAGTGAAAGAAGTATTAGCAGAAGCTGTGTAATCAATATTTTAGCTTTGAAAAAAGGATTCTAAGCCAATAATCAATATTCTAAAAACGAATCAATATAGTATAGTTAAAAGTTGTTTAAATAGTAATGATTTAGTTGTTGTTTTTATGGTTCTAATGTATATTTTTGTGCACAGGTACTTATGCAGAGACTTTCACAGCAACAAAAACTATTACAGAAACTATCTCCTCAGCAAATTCAGTTAATGAAATTGCTGCAAGTTCCTACGTTACTGTTGGATGAACGCATAAAAGAAGAGATTGAAGAAAATCCTGCATTGGAATTAGATGTGGAAGATTTTGATGAAAAAACACTTTCTGAAAAAACCAACGATGAAGTGGATGAATTTACGACAGATAGCAATGAAGAAGAATATGGAAATGAAGAGGAGTATGGACATATTGACATTGCAGAATACGTAAAAGAAGGAGATGATGAAGATGCCGATTACAATTTCCAAAAAGATGTTTATCATAATGGAGACGATGAAGGGGCCATTTCATTTCAGCCTAAATTTGAAACTACTTTTTATGACCACTTATTGGCTCAAGTGAATATGCTCAATTTGGAAGAACCTTTACTAAAAGTAGCTGAGTTTGTAATTGGTAGCATTGATGAAGACGGCTACCTAAGACGTGACATCCCCTCAATTATCGATGATTTGTCTTTTAGACAAAATATTGTTGTAACAGAAGATGAATTAAAGGAAGTAATTAAATTAATTCAAGAATTTGACCCTACAGGTGTAGGTGCCAAAGATTTACAAGAATGTTTATTATTGCAATTAAGAAAAAAAGAAAAAAATTCCGTTGTCAATTATGCAATAAAAATTATTGATAAATTTTTTGAAGAATTTATTAAAAAACACTATGAAAAAATTCAACGTTCATTGGCTTTATCAGACAATGATTTAAAAGATATTATTCAACTAATCGTTAAGTTAAATCCGAAGCCAGGCGCAATATATGAAGTCACAAATAAGGCTGCAACCTATGTGCTACCCGATTTTTTTGTTCAAAATATCAATGGCGAATTAGAATTGTCTTTAAATCAAAAAAATGCACCCGATTTAAGAGTGAGCAGCTCGTTTAGAGATATGCTAAAAGATTATGACAAAGGTAAGAAAAAGGATGAGCGTCAAAAAGAAGCCTTACTCTTTATCAAACAAAAAATAGATGCTGCAAAATGGTTTATTGATGCTATTAAACAACGGCAAGAAACCTTGCTATTGACCATGAACCGAATTATGCATTTGCAAGAAGAGTTTTTTTTTACTGGCGATGAAAGTACATTGAGACCCATGATTTTAAAAGATGTATCAGACAGAACAGGTTTAGATATTTCTACAATTTCAAGGGTGGTTAATAGCAAATATGTTCAAACAGAATTCGGCACATTTAAACTTAAATATTTTTTTTCAGAGTCTATGTCAACAGACAGCGGCGAAGATGTTTCTACAAGAGAAGTAAAAATTTATTTGAATGAAATAATCAATGCTGAATCAAAAAAACAACCTTTATCTGATGAAAAACTAACAGATTTACTCAACGAAAAAGGATACAATATAGCCCGACGAACTGTTGCTAAATACAGAGAACAACTCAACCATCCCGTAGCTCGATTGAGAAAACAAATATAATAGGCTGCATTGGACAATTTGGTAGTGATTTTATACTTGTACACCCATGAAATATTTGAATTCCATTTTCTCGGCTTTTTATAAATGCAATCAAAGATTTGACAATTAAATACAATTGGCTTTTATGTAAAATATACCATTTTTAACTACATTTGTAGCCTTTCAAAGAAGATAATTATGACAGAAAACGACATTTATTTTATTAAGGATAACCAAGTTTTTTTAAAAGCCAATAAGTGGTTTGCAGAAAGACCAATTGGTGAATTAAGAGAAGCCAATCATCAAAATACGATTGCTTCTATGGAGGAACGATTTTCTGAATCGGTAGAAAAAGTGAATGAAATAAAAAAAGATTTTACTGCTGCTGATGATATCATTAAAGTAGCTGGAAAGGTTTCCAGAACCAAAAATTATTTATGCAATACCAAAGCCATTGGTAATTATTCTATATTATTCGAAGAATTGGATGTTTTGGAAGCTGCTATAAAAGTTGCCGTTGATGAAAATTTAGCCAAAAAAGAAGCCTTGTGTGTAGAAGCAGAAGCCCTTTTGGAAGCCAAAGAATGGAAAGCCGGCACTGAAAAACTTCGAGAAATTTTAAATCAATATAAAGAACTGGCCATTGTTCCCGATT
>CANGUS010000209.1 GCA_947457085.1 Bacteroidota bacterium | reverse complement strand
TTCATGATACAATAAATCGCAAAGTGCAATGTCTGGGATAATTTCGGGAGCAAAACGCGTATCTGCAGCAAAACAATATACTTTTTGAGGCAAGCCCGCTTGAGTCACCCATTCATTCTTTATTATTTCTCCATTAGGATAGGTATAATCTTCGCCATCTGTTAATCGTTTATAAAAATATTTAGGAATTTCGTAATCCCTTAAATTATTGGGCACTAAAACTCGTTTACGTTTTTTTTCTATAAATTTAAAACCATGTGTAGGCACACTGTGGTAAACAGGAAAACAATCGATTTGAAATTTTTCTTCATTCACTAAAGTCTCTGCTTTCCCCTCTTCTAAAAAATGATAATGAATAGTATAACCCAATGCAAAAGGTAACTGTAATTCTATGATTTTTTTAATCTCTTTTGGACAATATAAATACAAATCTCGTTCACGTCCTTTCAACGACATGGAACTGATGAATCCTACTAAACCTAAATAATGATCACCATGTACATGGCTAATGAAAATATGATTGATTCGGTCAGATTTAATATTAAATTGCTGCATGCGCATTTGGCAACCTTCACCACAATCCATTAAAAAGAGTTGTTCGTTAATGTCTACCACTTGGGCGGTAGGATACCGGCCAAAAGCCGGCAAGGCCGAATTGTTTCCTAAAATAGTTACTTTCAAAATTTAATTCAATGATTTTATTCCTTTCACTTTAAATGAAAAATATTGCTGTGCAAAATAGCTAAATGCAATGACTAAAATAGTCGTTATGTTTTTGGAAATAAATGCATTGATATGAAAGATGTCAAAAAATAATTTTATTAAGAAAACACTTAAAACAAAACTGGCTAACGCGGTTAATCCATATCTAAAGAGTTGAATTCTTCCTCTTAATCGACTTTCAGTGAATACAATATATCGGTTAAGGATAAAGCCTAATGGAAAGCTAATGGAAAATGAAATGATTTGAGAAACGGTATGAGGTTTGAAAGGGTGTGCTAATAATAGAACATCATTTTCTTTAAAAATAAAATAATTTAAAAAATTGAATAAACAGGTGTCTATTACCACAATACTACCACCACAAACCATGTATTTAAAAGTTTGTAAAGGAATGAATTTTAAAAAATCGAAATGAAAATATTCGATGAAAGAATGAATCGTTTTTCTCACAGGACTACAAAAAAATTACTCTGTTGGAATGAAATGTAATTCCAACGTATTATCTGTTCTACGAATCCAAAATTGTTTATTATATAATTTAATGATGTTATATTCTACTGTGCTATCGATGTTTCCAGAGAAATTTTTAGTGGTGATTGCTATTTTAGTATCATTGTCAAACAATTTCCATTCACCTGTTAAATTGGTAGCTTCTAACGTGGTTGTATTAATAATTGTATTGATATAGCTTTTGTTTCTATAAAAAAAGTGTTTTTGCTTAGTGTAATACGGATCAGCTGATACGTTCACTCCATTTAACTGCGCACTTTCTATTCTCCAATTGTTAGCAATTCTCGCTTCTTTGCTTCTTAAACTAATATTCGGACCTTCTTCGTATTTTCTACAAGAAGTGATAGTGATTGCACCAATCATTAAAACGCACGCTAAATAAACAAGTTTTTTCATTTTTAAATTATTCAATGGATAAAGATAAACAAATTTTATATATAACTAAATTTTATTGATTTTATTATCGTAAATTTTTACGCATTTTCCAATTAGATGGCAATGGTTTGAGCGGTTCCGCAATATTTTGTTCTGCAACAAAAATAGAAGTCGCCATGATTGCAGCCATTTGTTTTTCTTCTTCCGAAAAATTCAATAGCAATTCTGGTTTAAAATAATTGGCAATAAAATGGGTGTCAAATTTACCTGCAACAAAGGCTTCGTGATTAATTGCCCAAATTCCGAAAGGCAAGGTGGTCTCAATCCCATTAATTCTAAAATCTTTAATGGCTTGTGTCAAATTTGCAATGGCTTTCTTTCTGTCTTCACCCCAAGCCACTAATTTTCCAATCATAGGATCATAATAAATAGGGATGTCCATGCCTTCGTCATATCCATCATCCACACGAACATGTTCGCCTGTTGGGCGTTTGTAAACAGTCAAACTGCCTGTGTCCGGCATGAAATTATTTAAAGGGTCTTCAGCACAAATTCTTAATTCTATTGCATGGCCTTTTATTTTTAAATCCGCTTGTGTGAAAGACAATTTTTCACCACGTGCAACCTGTATTTGTTGTTCTACCAAGTCAATGTCCGTAATCATTTCTGTTACACAATGTTCTACTTGCAAACGTGTATTCATTTCTAAGAAATAGAAATTCAAATCATCATCTACTAAAAACTCTACGGTTCCCGCTCCATGATAGTCGCAAGCTTTAGCCACATTCACGGCGCTTTCGCCCATGGCTTTTCTTACTTCCGGTGTAAGACAAGAAGAAGGAGCCTCCTCAACCAATTTTTGATGTCGGCGTTGGATCGAACATTCTCTTTCGAATAAATAAACACAATTCCCATGCGTATCAGCTAATACTTGAATTTCGATATGCTTGGGCGAGCCAACATATTTTTCAATAAATACACTGTCGTCACTGAATGAATTTAAGGCCTCGCTTTTTGCTGAATTCAGTTGTTCCTCTAATTCAGATTCATTATTTACCAAGCGCATACCTTTACCACCTCCACCAGCACTGGCTTTTATTAATAAAGGGAATCCTGTTTTTGAGGCAATTTCATGCGCTTCAGCTATACTTAATATGGGTTTGTCGGTTCCAGGAACCATGGGTACGCCAAATTTTGTGGCTGCTTGTTTGGCCGCAATTTTGCTTCCCATCGTTTCAATCGAATAAGCTGTTGGCCCAATAAAAATGATGCCGTTTTCTTTGCATAAATTACTAAATGATGCATTTTCACTTAAAAAGCCATATCCAGGATGAATCGCATCAGCACCTGATAACTTGGCTACTTCGATAATTTTATTCGCTAATAAATATGATTGAGCAGAAGGTGCTGGGCCGATTAAAAAAGCCTCGTCAGCAAATTTTACAAATGGCATATTCACATCGGCTTCACTATAAACAGCAACCGTTTTAATACCCATTTTTTTTGCAGTTCGCATAATGCGCAATGCTATTTCACCTCTATTTGCTACTAATATTTTGTTCATTCAAAATGATTTATTATTCAAAAGTCAACAAATATAAAAAGAAAGCGATGAATTGTAGAGATGATTTCTGAACCTAGAAAAATTATTTTCCACATTGCATTCTTTTGATAATATCTAATTAGTTGTTCATTTGATTAAAAATGATACATTTGTGAATAGTTTAACTAATTATGCATAAAATTTTAACGCTGCTATTTGTATTAATAGCACAAGGTTTGTTTGCTCAAACCGGAATTATAAAAGGGAAAATCATACACGAAGGAAGCAAATCTCCTTATTATGATGTCACTATTACCTTACCCAAAGTAAAGATTGCTACAATTACTGGTGCAAATGGAGATTACTTATTTAGTAAAGTGCCTTATGGCACCTATGACATGGTGATTTCTGCAGATGGCATGGATGATGTTACTATTTCTGTTACTGTTGCTAATCCAGTAAATGAAATAGAAATTGTTGAAATCAAATCCAAAGAAGCAGCCAGTGATACCTATCAAGGAGATAATTCTGCTGTAAATATTGAAGATGCAGGTACGGATGATGAAAATGCCGCAAGCTCTGCAGGACAAAGTGTTTCGAGTGTATTAAATTCTTCAAGAGATCCTTATTTGTCGGCAG
>CANGUS010000208.1 GCA_947457085.1 Bacteroidota bacterium | reverse complement strand
TAAATGCCAATAATAAAATTTTGGAAATCAGTAAATTAGTTGATACTAAAGACATTGAGAAAAAATTAAAAAAGCTCAACTATTCTTCTTTAAAAGCAAATGAAATATTGATAGCATTAGGAGTTAGTCAGTAAAACGAATTTCATTTCATTTGGAAAGATTTCACTGTTTTGAAATACAATCAATGGGAGAAAGCCCATTTTAGTTGAATAAATATACATGCAGCGCAATGAGTTATCATTAGGGTAATAGGGAGGATAACCAATTCAAGCAGGCATTGAGATTTAATGTTATTTTACTATCCATGAAAACAAAGAAGAAGCATATTTTTCTCAAAAAATCAATACTCTCAAAAAAATAGTTTATTTTCACACCAAAATAGGATTGATGTTTAAGAAGTTATTTTTATCATTTATAGCGATTGTTTTTATTTCACAACTAGGGTTTGCTCAATTTCGAATGGGCCCTGTGGGAGGTTTGAATTTTAATAGACAAGTATTTAAATCAAATACCTATCGTTATAATGATTTGTTTACGACCAAACTAGCTTTGAATTTAGGGGTGCTTACTGACTTAACCATCAGTAAAAACATAAGTTTACAGACTGAATTACTATACACTCAACGAGGCGGACACTTTAAGTCGGAACGCGTAAATATTACGGAAGAATTTGATGCAAAACTAGGATATGTGTCGATGCCGGTTACCTTAGTAGGCAAATTGGATGTGAAAGGAGCTTATTTAATAGCAGGTGCTGGAGCGTATTTAGAAAAATTAATACTTTCAAGACATCAATTTTCAAGCAATGGAATCAATATTGAAAGCGGTCCAATGAGAGTGGGAACCAACATGTATACAGATCAAATAAAACCATGGAGTGCAGGTGTTAAATTGAAAGCAGGATTTGAGTTGAAAAAAGGGATGTATTGTGTAGCCTATTATGATATTGGCACAAGCGATTTAAACCCACAATTTACCGTTGCTCGAAACAAAACCTTTGGTGTACAAATGGGTTATATATTTAGTTTAACAGAAGAAGATCGATACAATCGCTTCGAGAGTTTCTACGAATTTTAATATCAATTTGATTATTACATAAAAAAAGCGAACCACTCGGTTCGCTTTTTTGTTGAATTCATTCATTGTTTATGAACAGGGTAATCTTGTATTGTAAAATGAAAGATAAAAAAAATGCTTCTATCAAAAGAAGCATTTTTACATATTAAATTTTAGTTGAGATTAATATTCATCTTCGTTAAAGAAGAAATCATCTTGTGTAGGATAATCAGGCCAAATATCTTCAATGCCTTCATAAATTTCTACTTCATCATCCAATTCTTGAATATTCTCAATTACTTCAATAGGGGCTCCAGAACGGATTGCGTAATCAATCAATTCGTCTTTCGTAGCAGGCCATGGTGCTTCTTCTAAATGAGAGGCTAATTCTAAACTCCAAAACATATTTATATCGTTTTAAATGGTTTAATTATTTTTCGCAAATGTAACATTTAATTTATAACTACCAAATCTTTATGTTTGCAGTATGGTAAGCACAAAAAACATTATCAAATCGTATGGTTCACTCCCTATTTTAAAAGGGGTAAGCTTGGAGGTTCATCAAGGAGAAATTGTTAGCATCGTGGGCGCATCAGGCGCTGGGAAAAGTACTTTGCTGCATATTTTAGGGACTTTAGAAAAGCCAGATTCAGGCACTTTGATGATTGATCAAACCAATGTTTTTGAATTATCGGCAAAGAAATTGGCCTTGTTTCGAAATCAAAAAATTGGTTTTGTATTTCAATTTCATCATTTGTTGCCCGAGTTTTCTGCCATCGAAAATGTGTGTATTCCGGCTTGGATAGCAGGCACAGGAAAAAAAGAATCCATGAAAAAAGCGATGGAGCTTTTAGAAATCTTGAATTTAAAAGATAGGGCAGAACATAAACCCAATGAATTGTCGGGAGGAGAGCAACAACGAGTAGCCATTGCCCGAGCGTTAATAAATAATCCTGCCATTGTATTGGCCGATGAGCCTACGGGTAATTTAGACAGCCAAAATTCGAAAGCGATATTCGATATTATTAATAACTTGCGCAATCAATTCGGGCAAACATTTATCATGGTTACACACAATCAAGAACTAGCTGATTTGTCGGACAGGGCATTGACCATGATAGACGGTAAAACAATACATTCATGAAGTTGACAAAACATACATTAAAAATTGCAGATACTGGTTTCTACTCTTCGTTGGTGAATGATTATGTGCGTCGAGATGAAAAAATAAAACCATTTATTACCGACTTTCCATCGACCAACTCGTTGCAAAAAGCGATGGAAGAAAAACAATTTAGCCAAGAAAAAAGAAAGGTGTTGGTGGAAGTTTTGAAGCGTCAATATGCACAATTGCGTGTTTCAACATTGGTTCAACAAAATATAGAAAGCTTATTAGAAGAAAAAACATTTACGATTTGTACAGCACATCAGCCAAGTATATTTACGGGGTGTTTATATTTTATTTATAAAATCGTTCATGCAATCAAGTTGTCACAGGAATGCAAAGCATTATTTCCTAGCAAGCATTTTGTTCCTGTATTTTTTATTGGGAGTGAGGACAATGATGTAGAGGAAATTGGTACGTTTAATTTGTATGGAACAAAATATCAATGGGAAAGCAATCAGCAAGGGAGTTGTGGTGAAATGGATACTGCTTCATTGCTCCCTATGCTTGAAGAAATTAAACAATATTTTAATACCACCATTGAGGATGAGCAAGAGTTGTTGGCCATTTTTCAAAGTGCGTATCAGTCTAATCGAAATTTAACAGATGCTACTCGATACCTTGTGAATGAACTCATGGGACGATTTGGGATTGTGTGCATTGATGGGAATGAAGCTCAATTGAAATCCTTATATAAAGATGTTTTGAAAGATGAATTGTTGCATCAACAATCATTTAAAATTGTTTCAAAAACGATAGAACAATTATCCCTCCACTATCATGGACAAGCTAAACCACGAGAGTTAAATTTATTTCATAAAAAATACAATTTGTACCGTGAGCGAATTGAATTGGTTGATGGGAAATATAAAGTTATCAATAAAAATATAGAATTTTCAGCACAAGAAATATTGGCAGAGTTAGACCAACATCCCGAACATTTTTCACCCAATGTAATTTTACGGCCGATGTATCAAGAAACTATTTTGCCGAATATTGCTTTTATAGGTGGAGGTGGAGAGTTGGCTTATTGGATGCAATTGAAAGATTTATTTAAACATTATTCGATTCAATTTCCTATTTTGTTTTTACGAAATTCGTTGATGTTTATTGATGAAAAAACATCTATACAAATTGAAAAATTAGGATTGACATTAGAGCAACTATTTATGCCAACCCATGAAATACATCATTTATTGTTAGCACAAAATAATGTCATTCAGCAACTCGAAACATTTGAAAAAAACATCGTACAACAATTCAATGAAATGGTTCAATTGTCAGCAACTGTTTCTGTCCCTTTAGAAGAAAGTGTGAAAGCCCACCGGCAAAAGAATTTAAATATTGTCAATCGGATTCATGAGAAATTTGCATCACACATTAAACGAAAAGAAGTAGATATTTATTCTAATGTAGCATCTATAAAAGACAATTTGTTCCCGAATCATTCATTACAAGAACGCCATGATAATGTAATTTCCTTGTATAAATTATATGGCAAAAACTTGTTTGATATTTTGTTGGAAAATGAAGAAGGATTTGGGGAGGAGTTTATTGTGATGATGTAGAAGTTTG
>CANGUS010000207.1 GCA_947457085.1 Bacteroidota bacterium | reverse complement strand
CAACGAAATTCATTCTTTTCAATATCGCTCCAGTGGATCGTTTCGTTTTCCGGAAGGGCCACCGTTCCTATTTGAGATACATATGCATTGACCTCTATCGAAAAATGATTTTGTATGAATTGATGTGCAATTTCACCAGCAGCTACTAAAGGTGCGGTAATTCTAAATGAACTTCTGCCGCCACCTCTGTGGTCTCTAAAACCATACTTTTGTTCGTAGGTATAATCGGCATGACTCGGTCTGTATACTTGTTTCAACGAATCATAATCTTGCGAGCGAGCATCT
Source organism: Bacteroidota bacterium (assembly GCA_947457085.1). Lineage (GTDB taxonomy): Bacteria > Bacteroidota > Bacteroidia > Chitinophagales > Chitinophagaceae > OLB11. The sequence continues at coordinate 3,562 of CANGUS010000207.1, read as the reverse complement.
TTGTTTTTTATTAAAATACAAATGGGAGTACCCAACGTTTTTTGTTCAAACACCCCCGAAACCATTTCAACCACATCTTCTTCATTTCTTGTAGAAGAAAAATTAGTTTGATTTGTTTTGCGCTTATCTACTGCCTGTTGAATTTTTTCTATATCCAATACCAAGCCTGCAGGCACTCCTTCTAGCACACAACCAACCATGGCGCTGTGTGATTCACCAAAAGAGGTTACTTTAAAAATGCTACCTAATGAATTCATTTTAATTGTGATGTCGGATGCCAGCGGCTAGAGATTAGTTTCAAGTGCTTATAAAATATTTTATTAAACTCCTAACATCTGACCTCTAACATCTAACATCTATTTGTTATTTTTGCCCAATGCGAACATTATATTCAAATATCAAACAAATCCTTCAAATAGAACACATTCACGAAGAAAAAAAAATAGTTAAAGGCCTCGACATGAAAACGCTGCCTACTTTTGAAAATGCTTTTTTACTGGTTGAAGATGGACTGATTAAGGATTTTGGCGAAATGAAGAACCTTACCAATGAATTAATCGCAGACCAAACAATCGATTGCACTGGAAAAATGATATTGCCTACTTGGGTCGATTCGCATACCCACTTGGTTTACTCGCATACACGTGAACTCGAGTTTGTAGATCGCATCAATGGATTGTCGTATGAAGAAATTGCGCAACGAGGAGGAGGCATTTTAAATTCGGCGAAACGCATGACCGAAATCAACGAAAACGATTTATATGAAATAAGCAAAATTCGTTTGGATGAAACCATTGCCTTAGGCACCGGCGCCATCGAAATCAAAAGTGGTTACGGCCTTTCTACCGAAGGCGAATTAAAAATGCTTCGCGTGATCAAACGATTGAAAGAAAATACAAACATCGATATTAAAGCCAGTTTTTTAGCTGCCCATACCTACCCTTTGGCTTACCGTGAAAATCATGCTGCCTACATTCAATTAATTATTGATGAGATGTTGCCTTTGGTGGCTAAAGAAAACCTAGCAGATTACATGGATGTGTTTTGCGAAAAAGGGTTTTTCTCTCCCGACGAAACCGACCAATTGTTAGAAGCCGGATACAAATATGGCTTGAAACCCAAAATACATGCCAACCAATTATACAACAGCGGCGGTGTGCAAGTAGGTGTAAAACATCAAGCCATCAGTGTAGATCATTTGGAAACCATGGACGATGAAGAAGTAAATTGTTTACTCAATTCGAATACCATTCCTACCCTATTGCCCGGTGCAGCTTTCTTTTTAGCCATGCACTATCAACCTGCTCGCAAACTGATTGATGCGGGATTGCCAGTAGCTTTAGCCAGCGATTACAACCCAGGCAGTTGCCCAAGTGCCAACATGAATTTCATTCTTTCATTGGCTTGCACCCAAATGAAAATGACCCCCGAAGAAGCCATCCATGCTTGCACCCTCAATGGCGCTGCAGCCCTTGAACTTACCGACACCTTGGGCTCCATAAAAATCGGGAAAAAAGCAAACTTCATTCTCACAAAACCAATTTCGAGCTATGCCCTGTTGCCTTATTATTATGGCAACAATTTAATTGAGGAAGTAGTCATCGGATAAGGTTGTTTGATACCAATTCAATCCCTCAATTTGTATTGAATGATGAGGCAACGCTTTTTTATTTTCAATTGCCGGTCTTGCGAAAAAGACGCTTTGGAGGGTTGAAGCAATCTAAGTTTGTTATAAAAGATTTTAGTTAGACTGCATCGTACCTTTCAGACTTATCGAAATAGATACAAAAACTTACCTTTTAAACAAAAACACTTTACTACTCCTTCAAAAACTCATACTCATAAACCTTAGGCTTTATTTTATCCGCTAAAACAGAAAGTTTATTTCTCAATTCACCAATCAATTTAGTGTAGGTGGCATCTTCACTACGTGCGTTCATTCTGCCTTGAGCGTTTGTACCTTGAAAGTAGGCCCTAATGTCATAAAAACTTGCGTTTACATTGATATCAACATCATTTTGACTGTGATAATATTTCCATAATCCACGCCCTGCATCAAAAACTGCTGTTGCTTCTTCTGAAAAAACCAATGGTTTACTTTCTTCAATTGGTTTATCATTAAATAATGTTTCATTGGAGGTTTCTTTTTTGATTTTACCTTTGATGAAATCAGTCATGAAATTACTCTCAAACTTGGCTTTTGCATTGACCTCTTGTTCGGTGAATGGAATCCAATGGTTAGGTCCTTCTTCACATTTTATAATATTACTTTGGTCAAATAGAGAAAATGTTAGACAATCATTTTGAAAATCGAAATCAGTATGCCAATTGCTATTTGGATATAGGTATTGGTCTCTATCATTAATCCAACTTTGTTCTATTACTTTTCGTACAGTGAGAAAAACACAATTAACTATTAAATTATGGGCAGATATTTGACTGGCATTAGAAGCATTAAGTACACTTTCAGAGGGTTTTAATGTAAGAAAAACAACATTATTATTTTGAACATCTGCACTACCTCTTACAAGCCAAGCAATGCTGTTTTCTTTGATTTTGTATTGTCTTAACCAGTCTTTAATATTTCTATTCTCTGGTACAAATAGATATTTAGATGAAAAATAGTTGCCATTACTATCATACACATCAGCGTAAATATCATTAAAAATTGTTTTTTTACTGGTATTCCAAATAAAAAAACCAATTGGAAATTTACCTTTAACATTATCAAAAGTATTTGCAGGAACCATAAACAGTTTTTCCAATTTTGCTTGAAAAAGGTTTCTAAATTTTGCGTAATGATTACCCTGTAAGGTTTTTATTTTGGAAAAATTAGAAATAATGCAATCTGGTATTTCCATATAAATTCTATAAAGGAACTGCACATATAGCTCCTTTGAAGCTTGCTCTAATTCTTTTTCATATTTAGTTTTGGTCTTTGATGTTCCAACATCTTCTTTATGCAATGAATTAACGTTGCTTATTGTTTTTGAAGAAGTTGCCTCTGCATAAGGAGGATTAATATAAAGTACAAGCTTTTTACGTTTTTCTTTGTTGCTTATAATATCATATAGAGAATCGGGCATTTTTCCTCCTTTGGAAATGGGTATAAACTCATCATTTAAAAAGTCAAATTGAAAGACGTTGTTTTTTAATAAATTAGCCCCATGTTCAATGCGTTCGTGAAGTACGTTAATATCAGCTTGGTCGAGTGTGCTTGCGTAAATGTTGTATTTATTGGTTAAACCAGCTAATAGATTTCCTGTTCCTCCAGCGCAATCCCAAATGAAATAATCGTCTTGCCAGTTTTCGCCTAAATAAGCTGTCAAGTATTTTTGAGAAAGCTCCACCCAAATACGGGGCGTAAAAAAGGCCCCTTTACGCTCTCTGATATCCTGAGGAACCAACAAATCCCTGCGCTCAATGATGTAGTCTTGAAACTCTTTTATCGGAGGGCGCTTGTAACGTTTCCAAAATTGCAAGTAGGTTTCTTTGTTTTTAAGAGTAATATTGGCATCAAACATCTGTTTGATATTTTCCTTCGCAATTTTATATCCTTCAT